>CAYXFZ010000014.1:7376-14824 GCA_964464385.1 uncultured Planctomycetales bacterium | reverse complement strand
CCCCAATTCCATGAGGGCTTGATTCAAGTCGCCGGCATCCCAGCTGTGGTCGTGCAATCTCTGCGCCCATATCGTGGCAGCGCGGTGCAAAGCCGCTTGATCGGCGCGGAACTCCAATCCCAACAACCGAGCTGTAACCCGCTTCACGTTGCCATCCACGACAGCAACCGGTTCCCCTCCTAAAATGGATGCTAAGGCGGCGGAAGTGTAGGCACCAACGCCAGGCAAGGACTGCCACTGGTCACTTGAGGTAGGAAACAACCCTCCCCTATCTTGAACCACCTGCTGGGCCGCCCGGTGCAACATGCGCACCCTCCGGTAGTAACCCAGACCAGACCAAGACTGGAGAACTTGGTCCTCGGAGGCCTCGGCGAAGTCATTGACCCGAGGAAATCGCTGCAGGAATGCCAACCACTTGGGGATAACGGCCTCAACCCGAGTTTGTTGCAGCATGATTTCGGAAACCCAGATTGCCCAAGGATCCTGGGTTCGCCGCCACGGAAGATCCCGCGCTTGGAGACGGTACCATTCCAGGAGGAGGCCGGCGGCTTTTGCGTGATCGGTCATGGCATGCGAGCGGATTGGACCCAAGCCTATCGAGACCCCGCCGTCGCTCAACGCTACGACCGGAGGTTTTCGGGTAGCGGGCGCTGGAGCGACTGGCTCGTCCGGCGTGCCGTCCTGCGGCTATTGCGCAAGGCTGGCCAAGGCCGACTCCCCACCATTGTTGTGGACGCTCCGGCAGGAACCGGCCGCTTCACTGCCCTCTTGCGCCACCACGGAGTTCACATGATTCACTTGGACGCCAGCGCCGAAATGCTCGGTGTCCTGCAGCAGAAACACGGCCCCGGCCAAGAGGTCGTTGGCAATCTGCACCACAGCCCGCTTGTGTTTCAACCCCAAGGCGCGATCCTCTGCTTTCGCTTCCTGCAACATTTGGATTCGGAACAGCGCCAAAAGACCCTGCAATCCTTGGCCCAAATCGCACCGCTTGCCGTAGTCGCCTACTATCCGGGCTGGCATCCCAAGACCTTCAGCCGCCGCTGGAAACGCCGACTGGGTTTGCACACAAAAAAAATCCGAGAGTTCTTGCCCTTGAAGACCATTCGCGCAGAAGTGGAGGCGACTGGCTGGACGCTGGAGGCCATCCGCCCCGTCGCGCCCTTCCTCTCGGAAAACGTCCTCTTGCTTTTGTCCCGAACATGACCCGCCTTTTCCTTTTCCTCGCAGCAGCGGCCACAGCCGCTACTTTGGCTGGTCTTGTGGACGGAGCGGCATTGCTCGCCGGTGGAAGCGGCCGCGACCAACTCACCGCTGCTGGAGCGATCTTGCTCGCTGTGGCTTGGGGATCCCGCCGTTCCTTCCCCCCCTCGAGTGCGGCCCTTTCTTTCCTTCTTGTCGGTGGTATCGGTTGGCTACTCGCCAAATCCGGTCCCACGCTCGCTCCCTTCCTCTCCGCTCCACGACTGCTAGGGCCACTGGCGCAACTTCTCCTGGCTGGGTTCCCGGCAACTCTCTTGAGTGCCAGGTTGACCCAACACCTGCGGGGTCCCCATTCCGGCCTAGCCTTACCCCTTCTCGGCGCCGCCAGCGGCTGGACTGCCACGGTTTTCTTTGGCCTTGGCGCCCTTGGTTTTGGGCTTGCTGCAGCCCTTGCCTTTGCTTTGCCCGTCCCTTCTCCAGCAGAGAAGGCGGAAAATTCCCCGCTCATCCCCGTCGCCACGAGGTTCTTCCTCGGCGGATCTCTGGCCGCAGGCTGGATCTTTCTCGTCCCTCTCCTGGCCCTCTTCGACGGCCACGCCGCCCCCCACCATGGCGCCCGTTGGCTCACCGCTGGCCTCCTGGTTTGCTTGGGCGCGAGCCTCGCTCCTTCCAGTCCGCGACTCCTGCCCTGGCTCGGGTCCCTTCTCGCTGGCCTCGCCGCTTTGGGCTGGCATCGGGTTTCCACTGCCACCGCCCGCCTCGAAGACGACCGAGTGTTCAATATGGTGATCAGTCACGAGCGCCTCCTTGGAGTCCTTGGAAAATCCGACCGTCTCAGCGAAGCAAACTGGGAGTACACACCCTGGCTCCTGCTCCTGATTGGCGGCTTGGCCCTAGCCGCTTGGGGAGCAGCGGCTGCCCTGGCTTGGCACGGCCAAGATCGTCAAGCATCCAGCTCAGGCCCATTCTTCCTGGGCGCGGGAGTCGTCCTTCTTCTTTGCGGATACTTCCACCCGCAGTTTGCGCCGTGGCGCGGCGCCTTGGCAGTCACGATGACCACCCTTGCCGCGGGCAGTTTTCTCTTGGCCATTTCCTTGGCCAAAGTTCTACGGTCTTTTCTTGCAGCCAGTTTTGTCGCCGGGCTTCTCTTCCTTACGGGATTTCCTCCCGCCCCTAGTCCGCCAAGCTCCATTCCATTTTTCGACATCTATCAATACGCCGTCAAGGTCGTCAATGAAGAGCGAGCCGAAATGGATGCCGCAAATTCCCGCGTGCGGGTGGTCACTCGGCAAGGACAAGGGGAACAAATCCTCCATTTTCTCTTGGATGGACGCACCTTTTTAGATCCGCAACCAGAGGAAATAGGCATCCAGGTTGCCGCCCTCCGCCTTGCTCAAAGCCGCGCCCAATCCCCAAGCTCCGCTCTTCTGATCGGCGCTCCAGTTCCTGCTCTTTTGCCGGCCTTGGCGGAAGAGGGGGTGAGCGCAATCAACGTTTCCTTTCAACCTCCGGAACTCTTGGAGTTGGCCCTCCACGATCACCCGGAGTGGAACCTCTGGCGAAATCAAATCTCCACAGGTCCCGTTTCGGGTGCGCCCCTCAGCAAACTGGTGTTTCTATCCGAGCCCGCGCCTTGGCGGCATGGCCGCTTCGCTTGGCACCCAGGGCGCTTGACCATGGCTGCCTCGCGAGTTGCGAAGGGCGGCGTCCTGGCGATCCTCATGGATCCTCGCGCCATGGTGCCGGGTTGCGTGGGAGCCATCGCCGCTGGGATAAATCGCCACTTCGAGGAAGTGGAGCTGTGGATCTTGCCCGACGATTGGCGCACGCCACAGTTATTGCTTTTGGCGGGAGATGCCCTAGTTCCCACCGTCAATGCAGACGCCCCACTGTTGCGTTTGGCGCGTGGGGCCGCCTTAACCAACTTTCCTCGTCGATTCCTCTCCCCCCCATTGCCGCGCATGGTAGCGGCCCTTGCCCCGGCCGAGTTTCGCTTGATTGATCCGCTCGACTCCGTTCATCGCGCCCACTCCGTCCTCGAAGAAATCGCGCAAACTCTAGGAGAGTCCGCTCCCAAAACCATTCTTCCATTCTTGTTGGCTCACTTGAACGCGCAGGTTTATGAAGTTCGAGACACCCTGCCCACAGCTACTCCTGCGGAGAAGGTGGAAGTGAGCGAAGTGCAACTGGACATTCTCTGGAAGCTAGCGCAGGAAAACCCGAAATCCCCTCTTCTCGTGCACCTCTGGGAAACCATGGCCGTACTCCTGGTCGAAAAACGAGAAGTGGCCTGGTGCCACCGGTATTTCCCCTTACTGCTGCAAGATTTGGGCTGGGCCCGCTCTGCCTTTCACGTAGCCGCGGGCCGGGCGGCCTTGGAGATGCTTGAGCCTCAGGAGGCCCTCAGCCATGCGCAGGCGGCCCTGAGGCTATGGGCGGGCGATGCGGCGGCAGCCCATTTGGCACAGGACGCAAGAAACGCCCTGAATGGAAAAGCAAACTCACCCCATCAGGATTAGGCGTGTAATATGGAGGAGAGGCGGAATTGCCCCCTCTCCCAGTTCTCCCATACCTCATCCCCACTCATGCTCCTCACCCTCCTTCTGCTTGCAATTCCTCCGGCCGCCCAGGCCCAGTCCGAATACCTCATGTATGGCGGTACGCCAGGCACGTCCAATTGGGAAGTCCGCCGCACCGTGGACAACGATGGGGATGGTGTCTTCACCTCTCCCGGGGAAAGTGTTCAGTTTGCTGCGGACGGCACATCCTTGGTGACTTACATCGAGGATCTCCGTTTTGAAATGTATGCGGGAACCGCATCCATGTTTGGCCCGGGTGGTGGCGATGTCATCCTCAAAATGCAGGATTTGGATGGCGACGGCACGGCCGCCGGACCCGGAGAGGTCATGGTCTTTGCCGACACCCGCGCCGCCCACGGACTCAGCAACACGAGCCCCGATGGAGTCGATTTCGATCCCAACACTGGGGTGCTCTACGTGACCGATGACATTTGGGCCGGGGGAGCCACGCCGGGCTCCGGCATTGCTTCTTATGTGGACATTGACGGCGATGGTCTCGCCCTCAGTTTGGGCGAAATGACCGTGCTTGTGGACGGCGCCGCCATCGTCACGGTTCCAGGCATTGGTGGCGCCGCCGTGACCATTGATGTCGGCGACTTTGAAGCCCTCATGGTTGACAGCAACGGTGTCGTCATTGCCTTCGAACAACAAGACTTGGTTCTCTACGCTTGCCAGGACCAAAACGGGGACGGCGACGCGATGGACCCCGGCGAGATTTGGAACTTCTGCAATCTCATTGACAATGTGGCTGGCCTGGAAGTGAATGCGGACATCCTTGCGGGTGTTCTTCTTCCACCTCGCTGCCCCAGCACCAGTGGGTTGGGTTGGTATGGAAGCCTGGAGGGTCTGTCCGTCGCCCACGGCGCTGGTCAAAACGGGGCCGATGTTTACTGGATTGCTTCCACGGCCTCAAACAGTGGCTGCAATTCCGGCGCCGGCCTGGTTTACCGCGGCGAGGATCTCAATGCCGACGGTGATTTGAATGACACCGGCGAAGTGATTCTGGCCTTGAACGGCCCCAACAACTCGTTCCTGCTCTACTCCATTACGAGCCTCTATGACCTGGATGCCCATGATGGGGGGTTCTCTGTGTTCCAAGGCAATGGTCCCCAAGGCCCAACCTACTCCCAAAACACCGTGTATTGGTTCGAGGATCTCAACGGAGACGGCGACGTGATGGACTCCAACGAGTTTGAGATGCGATACTTCTGGGATCCCGATGGCTGCTACGCCGTTTCCATGGGTAGCGCCCCTGCCGGCGCCTTTGGTGGAGGCGGCGGCAACAACGCCTACTTTGAGGTGCTGGGCGTTGCTGGCACTCATAGCAACGGTGCGGTTCCCGCCATCGGCTTCAACGGAGTGCCCGTCTTGGGAACGCCGATTGACATCACCCTGACCAACTCCCTGCCCTCGGTGACCCATGTGCTGGCGGTTGGCTGGTCGAACACTGCTTGGGGAAACATCTCCCTCCCTTGGGACCTGAGCGGAATTGGCATGCCGGGCAACTTCCTCTTCGTTGCTCTCGACTACCAGTTTCAGAGCAACAACCTGAGTTCCGGACAAGCCTCCTGGACCTTCAATACGCCGAACAACCCCAACCTGATTGGCAAGGATGTTTACTTCCAGTACTACATCGTGGATCAGGCGGCGAATGCTCGCGGCGCTGTCACTTCGGATTACGTGCACGGCCTGATCGGCTGATCCCGAGTGCCGCGCTCCTGGGCGGGGAGTCTCTGGACTCCCCGCCTTTTTTCATGTCACGCCCCATTGTGGAAACCGTCCTAGAATCACCATGATGATTGCTGCCATTGCTCTCTCCTGGGCCATACTGCCCCAGGATCTTCGCCTCTTGGAAAAGAACATTCAGCGGGCTGTCAATACCAAAACGATTGATCTGGGCGTCCGATCCGCTCGCACCCTGGCCGACATACGTTCCGCTAAAGCCATGGATCTGCGCTTCCGGATGTTCGAGAAAAAACTCGACACCTGGCACGGAGTTCACCTTCGCGACTGGTTTTATTCCGGCATGCTCAAGGCCACCACAGCCGAAGAGGGTGTGCTCCTTGCTCGCCAGGCCGCTGCAAAAAACACGTCTCCTTTGCTTCGGCTATGTTGTCTTCGGGCGATCGAGCGTTCCACTGCTCCAGTTCCCTCCAAAGACTTGACTAGCCGCCGTTTGCGATCTCCCAAGTCTGAGGAATTGCTCTTGGCTTGGGAATTGGCTGCGGGCACTGCGCTGGAACAAGGCCGTGTCACGGGTGACCCAACTCGCCTCCGCGACCTTCTCGGAGAATCCACCGGCGTTGGCCTGGCCCTGCTCTCTTCTATTTCAGAAAAAGAGCGGGCTTGGTTGCTCTCGCAAGCCATTTCCTCTCGTGTTTCTCCGGCAGCCCGCGCCGTCCTCTTGCGCAAGCTGGTTTTGCGGGAAGATTTTTCCGACGATGATTGCGGCCCACTCATCAAGGCCGCCTTTGCTACCGAAGATCCCGGCCTGCGCGCGGCTGGCTTTGCTCTTGCCCTTCGGCCGATTCGCTCAGCTGTGCCAACATTGATTGACCTCCTGGAAAAAGAGTCGGGAAAAGCCTCTCGCTGGGAATGGGACGCCGCAGAATCCCTGCGCAAGATCACCGCCATGGAGTTTGGCAGCAATCCAGATACTTGGCGACGCTGGTGGCAAAGTGCGGGCGAAGCTTGGTTGAAAGAGGTCCCCTCCCGGGATCCCAACCGACAAAGCGGCCGACCGAATCGGGAAAAAGAAACTCTCGCCACGATATTCAACCTTCCGGTCCATTCCCTCAACCTTGTTTTGATCGTAGATGGATCGGGAAGCATGTCGGAAGATCTCGGCCCTGGTTCACGAGCCGAGGCGGCCATCCGCGAATTTGGCAACCTCCTGTCCAACCTTCCCGAAAGGGTGCGCTTCGATATTTTGATTGCCGGCAACCAGGTAACAAGTGCCTTCGGCGAACAAACTCCCAACAAAAAACGAGCGCGGGAAGATGCCTTTTCTCTCCTCAATCGGTGGTCTTTCCGGGAACGCTCCTGCCTCCACGACGCCCTCTTGGAGGCCATGAGGCGCAAGGGCGCCGACACGATCGTCCTCATTGGCGATGGCGGATCCACCGAGGGAATTCACCAATATGCAGGTCATATTTTGGATGGCATTCGTCGCGAATACGCCTCTCGTGGTACCCGGATCCACACCATCGGTTTGGGCGCAGAAAAGGCAGGTCGAAAAACCCTGATGAGAGAGTTGGCCACCTCCACAGGGGGTATCATGTTGATACCGCCAGAGTAGGATTCGTCCGCTAATGGCGAGACCGTTTTGCCTTCCCTCGCCCTCGCCGTTCTTCTCCTTCCCGGTTTCTTTGCCGCCCAGGAACTCCAGGTTCACTTTCTGGATGTGGGCCAGGGAGACGCCACTCTTTTGGTTAGTCCCACCGGCAAGACTTTCCTGTTTGACGCAGGCTCGGATGGCAAAGGGAACTCTGTCGTCAACCCTTTGTTGAGTGCGCTCGGCGTTTCACAATTGGATTATGTCTCCGCCAGCCACTACCACACCGACCACGTCGGTGGCCTGGATGAAGTTTGGTTGGCTGGGTGGCGTGCCTCGGTCGCATTGGATCGCGGAACGAATAATACCCCGAGTCATTCGGCTTACCAGAA
>CAYXFZ010000014.1:0-7366 GCA_964464385.1 uncultured Planctomycetales bacterium | reverse complement strand
AAACTCGGCCAGCATTGCCTACAAAGTGGAATACGGAAACTTCGACCTTTTTCTAGGTGGAGATTTGACCGGCGGCGGAAATGGCACCACCGATGTGGAGTCCGGAGTCTCCAGTTTGTGCGGGAATGTGGATGTGTATCAGGCCAATCACCACGGCTCCCGCACGAGTTCCAATAGCACCCTTCTCTCTCGCTTGGACCCCGAATTTGGCGTTCTTTCTTGCGGCGAGAACAATTCTTATGGCTACCCCAAGCAGGAAGTCGTGGATCGCCTCAGCAACTCCTCTAAAACAATCCCTCTTTGGTCCACGACTTTCGGAATCTTTACCGATGGATACGTGGATGCCGGCGGCAATATTGCTCTGACGACAGACGGTTCTACCTACACCGTCACGGCCAAGGACGGCACCACCTTCACTTCCTTGTGCGACGAGACTTCAGCCACCTTGCCCTCCAACGGCGATTTGGTCATTGGGGAGTTTATGCACGATCCCTCGCGCGTCGCTGACTCGGAAGGCGAATGGTTGGAGATCACAGGTGCTCGCCTGTCTGAGGCAACTTCTCTGCGTTTTGTCGTGGTCGACGACCAAGCTTCGGATTCTTTCACTTTGGGTGCCAACATCGTTTTGGGCGCCGGAGAAGAAATCCTCGTGGCCGCGAATGGCATCCCATCCCAAAACGGGGGCTTTCGACCTCAAATCGTTTGGCCCCAGGGCCGATTCTCATTGGGGACCTCGGACACCGCTCACCTGCGCTACGGTTCCTCTACCGTGGACCTGATTTCCTGGACCAGTTCTTGGCCGGGCGGATCGGGCATCTCTGCCGAACGCATGGATTTGACTCTGAGTGGCCAAGCCTCCAACTTCGCTGCTGCCATCAGTAGTTACGGAAACGGGGACCGCGGCACGCCGGGCAAAGATAACGACAATGATTCCACGGGTTGGGGCGGGACCGCCATCATCGTTACGGTGCCTCCCACCGTTGGGGGCCCATTAGTCATGCAGTGGATGGCCCCCGGCGAATTCAATCGCCTTTTCCAGGGCTGGCTCACATTCTCCACCACACCAGGCTTCAACCTGAACGGCATTCACATTCCCGCCAACCTGGACTCTGCCTACAAGGCAACGAAGAACTTGCCGGGATGGTCTGGTTTGGTGCCAGCCACCGAATCATGGGTTGTTTCTGCCGTGGTCCCCAATAAATCCGCCCTTGCTGGCCTTGAGGTTTATGGAATTCTGGTGACCTATCAAAACATTGCAGGTGTCGGCTTGGTTGTGCGAACTGTCTCTCAACCGGTCTTGATGACCATCCAATGATTCGAAAAGAGCGGGTGCACCCGTTCATCGCCGTTTGGATCTTTGTCTCCGCAATGGGTGGAGTTGGCTTGTTCCAAGCTCTACTTACCGCTTGCCCTCCGGCACTGACCGGCTGGGGTCGAGAACGCGCCTTGGCCCTAGTAGCCGGCAACATGACTGTGGGCTTGGCGGTGGGTCTATTAGCCGTACTACTTCCTACCCTTTTCCGCCGCCGCCCCTGGACACGAGGAAGTGCCTTCTTGGCCGGGCTTCTCCTCGCTGGCTTGGAACCTCTGAGCACAAGCCTCTTTGATGCCGGCTTGTTGCAACGGCCGCAGGATCTCTCCTGGGCCGGCCTCCCTCTCCTCTTCGCAGCTGCGGTTCTGGGAAAGCGGTGGCAACCGAAGCGGTTGCCTTTGGCTGCCTTGCTCGCTTCACTGACTGGGGTCGGCGCTTGGCATTTCCATGCTCCCGCTCGCGAGGCGGCGCCGCCTTCTCTGCCCTCCATAACAGACTCGACTCTCCTCGTCTCGCCCGAACACCCAGATGTCATCCTAATTTCTTTCGACACCCTCCGCGCGGATGCTGTGTTGGGCCAAGGCCGTGCTGCTGTGCCCACTTGGGATCGTTTGCGGAAGGCAGGATCTTGGGCACCTTGGGCCTGGTCATCCAGCAACCAGACCATCCCCGGACATTGGGGAATGTTTACTGGCTTGGAAACCCAAAGGCATGGCGTTCCCAACAATGCTTACCGAGTGCCGAACGGAATTCCAGTATTGGCTCAGCGATTTCAAAAAGCAGGGTGGCGTACCTTGGGATGTGTCAGCAATCGTCTTCTTCGAATTGGAGAAGGGTTTGAGGCGGGATTTGAAATGTATGACGACCGCCCGTCCGCACTGCACCAGCCACTCAAGACCTTGGCTTCGCGTACCTGGATAGGGTGGATTACGAACCAAAAACTCCTGAATCGCCTTCTCCAGCCTCTTGTCGGTGAAGATCGCATGGGACAAGCCAAGCAGGCAGACGTTGGCATGGGAAAAACAACCTTGGCCGGGGTCAAATCCTTATTGGAACAAGCACTCCATCAACCCCAGCCCGCCTTTGTGTTTTTGCACTTCATGGATGCGCATGCTCCTTACCGCGCACCCGCTCCCTATGCCCAAAGGAGAACGACTGCCCTCCCTTCCGACCCGACCAAATTCGAGAGGAAAAGGGCAGCCTATTGGGAAGAGGTGGATTTTTTGGACGACTGCCTGCGTCAAATCTTGGCCCAACTGGAAACAAGCGATCGGCCCTTTGTGCTCATGCTTACTGGGGATCATGGCGAGTTCTTGGGTGAACACAATCTCCTTGGGCACAGCAACCACATGTACCGTGACGTCGTACAAGTTCCTTTTCTTTTCGTTGGCTCGAGGATTCCCGCACAAACTCTGGAGCCAGTACACCTGGCCGATGTGGCACCCACGCTCCTTGCCCGGGCCGGGATTCCGTGGCAAGAAGGGGAGTTTGATGGCCGCAACCTCCTGGGCAAGGTCCCCAGCGACCCGGCTCGCTTTCGCGTTTCTCGGGATGACCATTTTGCAGCCGTAGTCCAAGGGCACTGGAAGTGGATTGGGAACTGGGACGAGGAACCCGAACCCGACCTTTGGTTTCACTTGGGAGAAGATCCCGCAGAATTGAATCCCTTGCCCGCAGCATACGTGCCGGATTCTTTTCGCCATGCCGTCGCCGGAATCGTGAGCCAACTCCAAGCTGGAACCACGGCAACTTTGGACGAATCGTCCGCGCGTCGGGAAGCTCTTCAGGCCTTGGGCTACTTGGACGCCGCGGAAGATTCCTGACCACGCAGGACGAAACGAAGACGGGTAGCCAACACCTCGGCAACTTCGGCCAAGGGGGGGGCAGTCCCCATTTCGTTCTCAAGGGTAGTCATGGTCTCGGGCTCCAACCCGCAAGGATCAAATCGACGAAACCAGTCCAAGTCGGTGGAAACATTGAGGGCCACTCCGTGCCAAGCAACCCAGCGTCGTACGGCAATGCCGATGGAAGCAATTTTGCGCCCACCCACCCAACACCCTGTGTTGCGGTCGTCTCGCTTTCCCGTGAGGCCAAAATCGGCCACGGTCAAAATTAAGGCTTCCTCAAGAGCATACAAATATGCGTGCGTATCCCGACCGGTTTCCTCCAATCCGATCACAGGGTATGCGACCAGTTGACCCGGGCCATGAAAGGTCGTCTTACCGCCGCGCTCGACCTCGTGGACGGGAAGGCCAAGGCCTTGGTATCGATCCAAGGATTCCCCTCGCCCCACGGTGAGCAGAGGATCAAACTCGTGCATGAGAAGGTGATCGGTATCACCTCCGTCGGCCCGCTCGCCAACCAGGGACTGCATCCGCTGGCCTGCATCCTCGAAGCTTTCGCGCCGCAAGCGGTGCACCACGAACTTCGGAGCGACACTAAAGACCATGGAATGGCGAACAGCTTAGTTGGCCGCGTGGACACAAAGGCCGTGCACATCTTCCGCCGCTTCCATGATGACCTCGGAAAGCGTCGGGTGTGGATGAATCGTCAGGGCGAGATCCTCGGCCGTTAACCCAGATTCAATGGCAAGAGCGGCCTCGGAAATCATGTCGGTTACATTGGGGCCAACCATATGCACGCCAAGCAAGCTGTCGTCGTCGGCCCGCGTCACGACTTTGACCAGGCCTTCGGCGCGACCAATCGAAAGCGCCCTGCCGTTAGCGGCAAAACTGAAACGGCCCACCTTGACCTCAATTCCTTGGTCCTGGGCCTCGGCTTCCGAAAGCCCGCAATAGGCAATTTCCGGATCGGTAAAAATAACCGCCGGAACCACCTTCCAATCCTTGGCCATGCCCGGCTTACCAGCGATGGACGCGGCAGCAACCAGACCCTCGGCTGAACCCTTGTGGGCAAGCATGGGGCCCAAAGTGGCGTCACCAACAGCCCAAACATGAGGGACGGATGTCGCGCAACGCTCATCCGTGACAAGAAATCCGCGCTCATCGGCCTTGAGCCCGATGGTATCTAGCCCAGCAGGCAACACGGGTCGACGGCCCACCGTCAACAGAATCGTATCGGCCTCCAGAGTCTGAATGTCCTCGCCTACTTTGATTTCCACCTCGAGGCCACCCTCTTTTTCTCGCCAAGATTGGGCAGCTGCGCCCGTATGGACGCGGATACCCGCCTTTTTGGCCTTGCGCTCCACCACCTTGCCAATTTCGGGATCGGTCATGGCCAAAACGCGAGGCAAAAATTCGATGACTTCTACCTTGGAGCCCATTTGAGCATAGAACATGCCCAGTTCAAAACCGATGACCCCGCCACCAATGACGACAAGACGGTCGGGAATCGTGGAGGGCGAGAGTGCTTCGGTGCTGGACCAAACGGGGCCGCCAAACTCGAATCCGGCAATGGGGGCGGGTTCGGAGCCGGTTGCAATGACGATGTCCTTGGCGGAAAATTTTTCCGCCCCATCGGCCGTCTTGATTTCCAGTTGACCCGCACCGATGAAGCGTGCTTGACCACGGACTGTGCGCACTTTGCGGGCCTTGAACAACATGCCAATGCCCCCAGTCAATCTCTTGACAACGCCGTCTTTCCAGGCGATCAGCTTGCTCAGGTCGAAACTGACCTCGCTGACAGAATAGCCCATGGTCTCAGCGTGTTTGACTTCATCGCGAAAATGGCCGGCGGAAATCAGGGCCTTGGACGGAATGCAGCCCACATTCAGGCAACATCCCCCCAATTCATCCTGTTCAACACAGACAACATCCAGGCCGTATTGAGCCAAACGAATGGCGCAAACATAACCGGCGGGGCCGGCTCCGATGACTACAACATCACACGTGGTTTCCGTCATGACTCAATTTTCGGTCCGGGTACGCCGGAGTATTCGCGGAATTATAGGCCTTCCGAGCTTTCCTTGGATGTGCCAAAGATCGGGCTGGACCAAGCGGCTCCACCATCCTCTTGAATCACCCGAATATAAAGCCACTCGCCATTCTGCAGGCCAGACACGGTTTGCGAGAGATGGGCAACCATGCCAGATCCGGGAGAAACGGACGTGACACGGCCCCCAGATCGAATCAGGTCGATTTGTTGCAAGGGTGCTGTACCCAAGACACGCACCACCAAATCCAGAGAGTCCTCCGCCGCCGCAATCTCGCCCCCCATCCTCACGTCATCCAGGGAAAAGCGCAGGATGATACGGGGACCGTTCGTGGCGTAGACGCGCCGGGCACGAAGAGCCGCCATGACTCCGTCCCGGCTGAGATCGTCGGTCAAAAGGGCGGCAAGACCGCCACTGGCACCTCCCAATTGAGATAGACCGGGATGACCGTCATGACCGTCGGTACTGCCAAGGAAACCAAATTTAATGCCGGCCTCCAAGGCATCGCGGACAAAGTTGCCGGCCACAGGCCGGTAAATCGGCGAAGGAGAGTCCGGTGCCTCGCTGGAGCCATGCACCGAAACGATTTCGGTCACGGGTTCGATTTCTGGGTTCGGGACAAGACGCCAATCCACTGCCACCGGCCCACCGGCGGAGTGGTGGGCAATGGTGATGGCATTTTTGTTGCGCAGGGCGGCCCAAAGTTTGGGCGGGGTATCCCACCGTTCATCCAGTGAGCTCAGGACTTCACCCTCAGAGCCACCGTAAACCACATGGCGGTGGCCATAAATCCAGTTGGTCCACTCAAAACCCAGCAATGCGACAAACTCTCCCGGCTGGTTCCAAGATTCCGCCGCGCGTTGCACATCCTTCCAAAGTTGAGGGTGAGAATCCAGAAAGCGCATGCCCCAATGGTCGTGATCGGTCACGCAAAGGACATCCAAGGCTGCGACATCACGGGCATAGCGGTAAACCTCGTCCAGTGCCCCGGTGCCGTCCGAAATTGCGGTGTGGACTTGCAGATCCGCCCAGATCACCGGCGGAACACCGGCCCGAGAAATCATGGGATTGCTGCTACTGCCCCGACCCGTGAAATCCGTAGCGGTCACTCGAAACACTCCGGCGCGCTCCACCTGAACAGTCCAACCGGCGGTACCACCAGAAAAATCAGGCTCGCTTCCGGGCGACAGACCCTGCGGCCAAGACAAAGCCAAGCCCTTCGGAAAGGAGTTGCACAAATTCCCATGCCGATCCAATGCAGAAATTCTGAGTTGGATTTCTTGACCGGGCTGAGTCGTGCTGGGCAGAACCAGATGCAGGATTTCGGGTGGACCTGCCTGCACAGTTAGGGTCAAATCGGTGTCTTCGACTAGGCCACGGACGCCATCTCCGTCACCATCCACGGCCACGAAAAAGGCCGCTGCTCGCTCGGCAAATCGATCTGCGCGACCGTGATATTCGAAACGGAGTTCTTCACCGGCGCGCAAGCCACGACCTCGAAAGCGAACCAAGAGGAGTTGTTGATCCAAAGTTTCGCCGATGGGATCCACGCCCTCAGGGGCGGAGATTTGAGTCCAACCAGGCAGGGCGGAATCCTCCGTTTGGGGGGTGCTCCAACCCCAAAACGGAGAGACTTGAAGAAAGACGCGGGCTTCGTCCGCGATCCCGGCCTTCCCCGCCTGCCAGACCACCACCCACCGGCCGCTCCGGCCGACTTCTGTTTCCTGATCGGAGTCCTCCCGAACGAGAAAGGCTCGGCCCGAGCCATCCAAGGGGTGTCGGATAGCCTGCAAATCCGCTTTCATGGCGGCCGCCACCTCTGCTTGGGCGAATGCGGGTGGTGCTGGATCCTCCTGGGGAAACAAGGCCAAGCCCACTGTCCCCAGCCAACTCCCGAAAGACAAGCCAAGCAGCATGGCCAGATTATGCCGGATTCCAAGAAAAGAGGGCGGCGACCAAAGTCGCCGCCCTGAGGCAGAATCGTAGATCTTCTTTACTGGATCTGCCGATCGTCAGCATTCGAAGGACGGTAGCGAGGGGAGTACCCCGCTTCGGTCGTCTGTTCGATGGCCTGGAGGTAGATTCTCACACCCACCAGACCAGGGTTATTCGGCAACCACTCGAAAAACAGAGCGTCGCCGTTGGCGTTCGCCATCTGCACT
>CAYXFZ010000013.1:31812-33907 GCA_964464385.1 uncultured Planctomycetales bacterium | reverse complement strand
ACCGGTTCTTCTGACCTCGATTATGAGTCCGCAGCTCTAACCAATTGCTGGAAAAATTTTATATGCGCGAGTCATCTAGTCTTGTTTTTGTGTATTAGCACCAAGTACCCACCCCAAATAAGCCCTAATTCCATCAGCAATACAACGATATTTATTGACTCTCCTTTCTCCCCACCGGTAATGAATTTCCAGCTTTTTAAATAACTTACAGTGATGTCACTGGTTCCAAACAGGAATGGTGGAAAAAGAACTGCCACCAATGTCAGCGCGAAAGGGACAAGGAGAGGATTTTCTTTACGGTGCTCTCAAGTGTGAATGTGGCGCGCGCAAGCGTGAATCCAATCTTCTTAAAGACCTTCTCTAGTGAGGAATCTCTCATTACAGCCCATTATGCGAGTATTTTGTTGTCCACAATTAAGTCAGGGCTCCTCCAAACCCCATTCGCATCCTATTCCCAATTAGATGTGGGTGGGTTCTGAACCCTCCCAAATTGGTCAGGAACCCATCGCTTTATTCTGTGTTTCTATTTGTATGTTAACTGTCGCCCTCCTTCTTTTTGCGCAGCATTCGCTAGAGCCGAATGGCCGCCCCCAAAATCCAGAGGATACCTCTCACCCTTCATTTTCAGTCGCTGCAGCGTCGGCACCTCGTATCACCTGGTTCACTCAGTGGAGTCAAGCAGTGAAGGAGGCCGAGCGCCTAAACCGCCCAATCCTACTTCAAGGAGCTGCTCCAGTTTGCAGTGGTGTTCCGGGCATGTGGTGACAAGGATATCAAAGACAAGAGGAGAGTTTCTTCTCTGATATACGCGTTGTTGAGGCTTCCGAAGAGTGGATTTGTGTCCGCCTTGCGACTTACGAAAATGCTCAGGAGTCTGTTGTGCTTGAGCGCTGGCTCAAAGGCGTAAGAGGCGGAGGCGGAGAGTTGCGAAACACTACTTTCGCTCTGTTGGACCCAAGTGGGGAAAAAGCACTTGTGAGAACAGGCAGATCTCCTCAAATGGTCTATAAGAATATAGATTCATTCGCAGTCAACTTGGCTTCACTAGCAAATAAATTCGAATCAGAAGTTGGAATTAAGTCTTTGCCATTAATACCTAGCCTAAGACTCGGCTTAAATATCGCTGCCTGTGATGGCCTACCCTTAGTAGTCATCATTAACAATGAATCTGGCAAATGGAAAAAAGTATTCTCCAGTCTTGTAAAACTGAGTCAGACCGATTCACTGTCTGGACAAGCTCACTATGTGCTCCTAAAAGACACGAAAGAGATAGAAAATCTTAAGGATTACAAGTCTGACAATTTTGTTTATGTACTAAAACCCGACAACTTTGGAATCACTGGAAGAGTTGTGGCTGCTTTTCGAGACAAAGAAGCTCTTTCATTAGTTGCTCTAAGGGCTGCATTTGACACTGCACGAATACCGAAAAAGGCATTGAGTGATAGTCGTCAACACGTGCGGCAGGGAAGGCGAAAAGGCATTACTTGGGAAAGTCAGATGCCACGCGCCGATGGAAGTGCAAGATCAACCTCCCCCAGCGATCGCCCACATCTGCAAGAATAATAATTTG
Organism: uncultured Planctomycetales bacterium; assembly: GCA_964464385.1. Classification (GTDB taxonomy): domain Bacteria; phylum Planctomycetota; class UBA1135; order UBA1135; family UBA1135; genus CAYXFZ01. The sequence continues at coordinate 32,337 of CAYXFZ010000013.1, read as the reverse complement.
AGGGCTCCCTCAGTGGTGTTTTGAGGGTGGAATGAAAAAAGTGATGCAAATATGAGGCAAATCGCTTTTACCCTAGTCTCATTTCATGGAAACTGAAGCACGCCTTCTTTGTGTGGTCTTTTTCCTGTCCTAACCTCCTTTTCTACGCTTGCGAGTACTGATTTAAAACTTGGCGCCAGCCAACTTGGCGACCGCTGCCAAAGTCGTCTGGGCGGCATTCAAGCCCAGCCGGAAATCCTTGTCACTGTAGGTGGAGTACAAATCACTTGGCTGATGCCAGTGCGGACTCCAACCATTACCAATTTGGGTACCGCGTTCATTTTCGCGCAAGCTAATGGAAGGAACATGGTCCATAAAGGAAGCGGAATCGGTATTGGTCATATGGCTACCAACCGTGGCTGGATAGTCGGTGGCGTATTGCTCATTCGATTTTTGAAAAGCCCACGCTAGTTTCTGCGACTGAAGGGAAAACTTAGAATCCATTTGAAATTCAATATTTACATCCGCCTCCGGCCGTTGCTCCGG
>CAYXFZ010000013.1:3141-31802 GCA_964464385.1 uncultured Planctomycetales bacterium | reverse complement strand
ATGTTGAATCATACCTAACCAATTGGGTTCCGGGAAAAGCCCAGACCCCGAAGGTTTTTCCACCCCTTGCAATGGAGCGCGGTCCTGGACGTAAGCGCGGCTGCCATTAAGCCCTGATTCCTCATTATTCCACAACACAAAACGAATACTGCATTCGGTTTGAATTTTTGGGTCTGCAAAAATCCGCGCCAACTCCATGACCAGGGCGGTGCCGGAACCATCATCGTTAGCGGCCTCTCCCCAGCCGATGCCATCCATATGGGCGCCCACTATGTACATTTCATGCGGCCGCGTCGTCCCAATTTTGGTGCAATAAACTTGCTCCCGCAATCCTGGCTTGGATGGCGGAGTATTCAACTTTCTTAAACGCGTATCCTTTTGAGCTTTAGGATTCCGAGTTACCCCCGTAGGCGCTTTCCAACCTCTTTGCCGACCTCCACCCACCGCAAATCCCGGTTGCAACACCTGCCTGCGCCGCGGCAAGGACTCTTTCGCAGGAAATTCATACCGATGCCTTTGCGTATTGGAGTAACCATAATTTTTCAACTCCGCTTCTATCCAATCCAACGCATCTTGATTGCGTTGCGTACCTTGCCGCCGGTCCCCAAACTTGGTCAGCCCCTTGATGGTAGCTTTGTATGTTTCCAGCGAAAGCTGGTTCACAAGAAATTGCACCACCTCTTTTTCCCAAGCACCCGCCGCCCGTTTCGCCAACGTCATAGGAAACTGGGACAAGGCAATGCCGCCAAAGATAATGCTGCAAGTCAGAATGAGGGTGTTTTTGTTCATGACGGAAGTGAGGGCATCATAGCCAGGAGGAAATCTATCCCACAACATGGCCTGAGGCAAAAGGCACTTAGCCTGCGGTATTTAAAGGGGAGCTGAGCAACGCTTTGTCTGCTTGCTGAAATTGTTAGGGCAAAGATGAGGCAAATCTCGCCTCCCTCAATTTCATCAAAACGCCTAACCATCCAGACCTTCAAGATTTAGAAATCCTTCACATCTCATTCGCATCTAATTTCCAATTGGAAATGAGGGAGTAGGGACGCTAAAATAAGTTCTAATCGACCGGTTCTTCTGACCTCGATTATGAGTCCGCAGTTTTAACCAAACACAAACCCAAAAAGGAAGCCGGCAGCAATGGAAAACAATAAAGAAGAGGGCTTCGAGAAGGCTATCGACATTCTTGATAAAGCAATGAACGTTGAGTTGATTATATCCAGGTCCAGAAAATCAAAATTGATCGGCTTTTTCCTGGTGCCTTTGGGCGGAGTTTTTCTGCTTGGGAATCTCTTCGAAATGGGCCTGTTGTCTGGCGAGATTTGGGATCAGATCGGCGTTAACACTTTGCTTTGGGGATCTGCTTTGGCAATAGGGGGCTATTGCGGAGAACGTGAAGGTCACTTAATTCGATATGCTCGAGATTTAGAGGACAGGCTAAGCGAACAGCAATAACGGCGGCTTGGTGGTCACCAACATGGTTCCGATTGTGGTTCAACAACCGCCACGCCAAAATATTTCGTCAACGAGGGGTTCTTTCAACCTCGATTATGAGTCCGCAGAATTTGATTCTATCCTTCGTAAACCCATGATTCCGGAGGCATTTTTCTGCATACTCATTTCCAGTCCATTCCGCATAGCAAATAAATAGTCAGGGTTGACCAAACAAGAACTCCAATGATAATTACCCGATTTTTCCATTTCCAGGGCTTATCGCGAACGTTGTTGGGAAAAACGCAATCAAAAGCCTCCACGCCCCCAAAGGCGTGAAAACGTAACCGAGCCAGTCCTTCTCGTTTATGAGAAGAACACCAATTGGCAAGAACACAATTGCCAGGAATAAGGGTGTGGCAAGAGGAAAACGCATGAGCTCATTCTAGGGAGGCGCACCTAACAGAGACCCCGATGGGAACAAAAGGGGAACAATCTTGGCTCCCTCAGGGGTGTTTTGAGAGGTTGATTTCAGTTTTGTAGGCAAATAGCAGGCAAATCAATTGCTGGCAGAATCCGCGAGGTAATTGCTAAATGGGAGGGCTCTTTAAACCGTCTCGTTAGTTCGATTTATCAGAACTATTTTTGGCAACGAGGAAGGCGAGTGTAAATCCCCATAGGAGGCTGTTCGCAACCAGGGTGAGCCATTCGAGGATATCGGGAAGGCGAGGGGCAAACTGCAATCGTTCCCAAATGTAGATCCCCGGGAAGCCGAGGATGTCGACCAATGTCGTCCCTGCTGCCTCAAGCCATGACATTTCCCTTAATGGATTGTCGAATCCGGACAGTCCTATCAAGCAAGCAAAAATGGCAGCCATCAAGAGAATGAAGTGAGCTGCCGAAAATGAGAGCCCTCTGACGATAAAAGTTCGCGGTATCATATTTGCAAGTCTAGCCGTTTTTGGGGAGCAATCCATTCTAGAGAAAGTTAGCCAAACCCAAGCTAAACCCCTCTCAACTCATGGGACACGCTACGGCGAATATGACTTTGGAGGTGTCTACTGGCTCCCTCTGGGGTGTTTTGAGGGGTGGATTTCAGTTTTGCCAGCAAAGAGAAAGCAAGTTTGTCAGGGCAGGCGCGCACTGTGGTCGACATCAATTCTCTCAGCTCGCCAGCCTTTGGCCTCGCAACTTTCCTCTAAGGCTTTGGTCAACAATTTTAAATACGATGTTTCTGCGCCGAAATCAGTGCCATAAGGCCATATTTCACCGCCGCCGACTGTAATGCACGCTGCGCAAGTTCTCTCTCCATCTGCGCTGAAAAGGAAACACCCGGTGAGGCGTTTCCATACCCTTAGATAGTATTTCTCAACGAAAAAACTTGCCGCACTCCCCACCAGGAGGGTGGCGCAACACCTGTTTTCAGGGAGATCCTGGTTGTCAAGAAAATAACTAGAAATGACGTGAGCCAATTCTTTTGCTTGGGCGCCATGAATCTGGAGTTTTTGCACTTCCATCTTTTCTTCGCAAGAGCCGATGTCTCAAGGATACAGATGCCTTGCTCCTGCTGTTTCAATTCCACGGGAAAACAGAAGGCAACTCCCCGCTACTGGAATTGAGTAACCGCCACGCAAAAGCTCTAATCGACCGGTTCTTCTTACCTCGATTATGAGTCCGCAGCTCTAAGCGTGAGCTATCGGCCCTTGACCAGGCGGGGATTGTAGATCCGTCGGCGAGAGGGACCGAACAGAGACCCCGATGGGACGGATCTTGTTTGAGCACCCAAAAGCAGATTGATTTTTCTCCAGGGTGTATTACAATGACTTCGACATCAAGAGTCCCAGGAGATCTCTTCAACCTGGGCGCCAACCGACTCACACGGAGCACGGTGGCGAGGTCAGCCCCTCGAGGGTGATGCGGCAGAACTGAAGTTCTGGCAAAAAACCGTGTCTGATTTCTAGGGACTGGTTTCTCTAATGTCATCACTTCAACAAAGGAATAACGATGACTAAAAAAAGAAAAGGATCAGTCACTTCGACTGTGTATTACGAAACACACACGGAAGTCACAACCTGGAAAAACGGGAAAAAGACTGTCAAAATTCACAAACCACCCCTGCCGATAGACCAAACTGTCTCGATAATTTTCAGAGGAATCTCGAGGAATCCGTCGAAGGACGACTCGGAGAAGCCAAAGGAAGAGCCCGAGGTCAGAGAAAAACGCAAAAAGCAGCCTGATGCAGGAGGTGAAAAGTAATGGGCAAGACATGAAAGAGTCCTTGTAAGATTTGCGTCAATAGGGACGCTAAAATAAGATCTAATCGACCGGTTCTTCCGACCTCGATTAAGAGTCCGCAACTCTAACCGTTTGAGCTGTCAGAGATACGAATATGTCAGAGTTCATCTCCAGCATCCGACTTTTCAATGATATCGACATTGATAGTTGCGTCGCTATTTGTGCTGCCAATCATCCGGAATACATTGCCTTTCCCGAAATCGAAGAATATCGTGAGTTTTTGACGAAGAAGCCATATGCTCCCGCCCCCTACTACGTAATCGAAGTCAAGGGTGCGATTGTGGCGTGTGGCGGGGTCGCCATTGCTGGCAAGGTTTTCCATCTCTGCTGGGGCCTCGTTCACCCGAGCTGGCACCGCTGTGGCTTGGGTACGAAGTTGGTCCAACACCGGCTCGCCTGGGCTAGGTCCCAGCCCGCTCTGGAAGTCGTAGAAATCTGCACAACTCAAAAAACCGTAGAGTTTTATAAGAGGTTTGGGTTCAAAGCTACGAAGGTCACGAAAGATGGGTTTGGGCCCGATCTCGATCGATACGACATGCGGCGTTCGCTCTAGTGACCTCGGTGATGAGTTCGCAACTCTAGCCGTGAGTTATCTGCCCTTGGGCAGGCGAAGAATGTAGATCCGCCGGCGATTGGCACCGAACAGAGGTCCGATGGGACGGAAATGGGATGAAATCTTTATGCCTATTCCTCAGCCGGCCCGTTTTCTTGCAATGCAACGAGATTGAGGAGAAGGGAGTCTGGGCCATGTTGAGTATCCAAATACCGGAAGCGCTCTGTTTCTGTCATCGAGCCCATGTTTTTCGATAAGTGCCTGAGGGTTGCGCCGAGTCCCAGCTCATACAAAGACCGCGCTTCCGCGCATGAGCCTGTAATTTCCAAAATCAAGGCTAGGTTGTTTAAGGCAACGGTCACCCTTGGGTCCTCAGAGCCTAGAGTCTTTTCCCGAATTGTCAGCGACCGCTCAAGTAGGGTTTTGGCCTCGGCATAGGAGCCTTGAGCCTGAAGAAATAAAGGTACCGTCTCAAATTCCAACTGGATCCTCGTTATGGTTTCAGGGCGTAGTTCTGGACATCAGAGGAGGAACTGGATTGACTGTGACCAACATGGTTCCCATTGTTGCTCAGTAACTTTGAGTAAGGCGGTTCCGTCCGTCAAGGCAGGTCGTAGCCGTAGATCGTGGCGAAGAAAAGTGTCAGGAGTAAGGCAGGGAGGATCCAGCCGACCATTTTCCCAGCGAGAAAGAGTCGAGGATGCTGCAGGGTGTCCACCAGAATGAGGGCAATGTGGAGCCCGCAACCGCCTGCCAAAAGAGAGGCAAAGAATACTGCGCGAGAAACCGAGAAAACGAGTCAATCAAGGCAGCCGGGGGTGAGGCCGAGGCCGAAAAAGATCCTTAGTGTTCCTTTCGCCATGATGCTGGAATCGCCAAGAGGAAGAAGGGTCGCCAGACTTCGCAACTGTGCTTGCCTTCCTTGCCCTCTGCAGGCTCGTGCGAGATTAGGATGCGGGCGTCTGCGACATGAATTCACCCAGCACAATAGTTTTTTGGTTAAGCATGTTTCTGGCTTCTCCTTTGTGGGGAGCTCAAGAGCGCATTGCCTGGAATGAGGGCACACCGCTTCCCGTTTCCCAGGGGCTAAGTGGCACTCTGGTTGCCGAACTGGCCGATGGCTCCCTTTGGGTTGCGGGTGGCGCCAACTTCCCCAACGGCCTGCCCTGGGAGGGCGGCCAAAAATTTTGGCACGACGCGATTTATCAGCTTGAAGAGGCGAATGGCGTTTGGCGGCGCGTCGGATCCTTGCCGCAAACTTTGGCGAATGGTGCCGTCTTTGCTTATGGGCAAGAGCTTTGGCTATTGGGCGGCTGCAACGGCTCGGGAGCAACGAATCGTGTTTGGCGGGGGAGTCCGGAAAACGGCGAGTGGACGTGGAGCGTGGGCCAACCCTTGCCTCGCCCTTCGGCATTCCACGCCACCGCGGTTGTGGGTGGCACGGTCTATCTGTTGCCTGGCGGCACCGAACTCGAGGGATTGGAAAACCTTACGGCGGAATTTTGGTCGCTGAATTTCCAAGACCCGAATGCGACCTGGCAACAAGAGACGATTTTTCCGGGAAGCCCTCGAGCAAAAGCGGCGATGGTCGCCCAAAAACTTGGCGATGGTCGCACCGCGCTGTTTGTATTCGGGGGAGAAGTGCCGACCACAGAAAGTGCGGTCCTAGGCGCTGGCATTTTGCAAGACGCTTGGCGCTTCCTTCCTGACTCTGGCTGGCGGGATCTCCTCGATCTGCCCGCGCCTCGCGCCGCAGCGTCCGCGCTTGCCGTTGGCGCTTCCCAAGTTCTTTTGTTTCCCGGCGAGGACGGCACACTTCGCGGCACCGACCCTGCCACCCATCCTGGCTACCCCGCCGAAATTTTTTCCTTCCACAGCATCACCGAGACTTGGGCTACCGTTGGCAATCACCCTAGGCCCGGAGTCGCCACCTCGGCACTTGACTGGCGTGGCAGGCTGACCTTCGTCAGCGGAGAAACGCACCCAGGAGTATGCACTCCGGCGCTGACCCAAGCCACCTTGCTCCCGCCCCACCCTGCACTTGGCTGGATGGATTGGGTCGTGTTTGGCCTCTACCTTTTTGCTCTTGTTGGCATGGGCGCTTGGTTTGCGCGCCGCAACAAGGGTAGTGATGACTACTTCATTGCCGGCCAACGCATTCCTTGGTGGGCGGCCGGCCTCAGCATTTACGGTACCCAGCTCTCCGCCATTACTTTTTTAGCCACGCCGGCGCTCGCCTTCGCCACGGATTTGCGCTACGCGCCCACTTGGCTCGGCATCCTTTTTGTGGTTCCATTGGTTACAAAGGTTTTCCTGCCCCACTTTCGCCGTCTCGACATTCGCACTGCCTACGAGTACCTCGAGTATCGGTTTTCGCGGCCCGTGCGCCAGGTTGGCAGTGCCTCGTTTGTGGTCATGCAAACCGCGCGTATGGGTATCGTCGTTTACTTGCCGGCGCTTGCCCTTTCCATGGTGACGGGTCTTGATGTGCGTCTTTGCATTGCCGTCACAGGGGTACTCGCCACCATTTACACCGTGCTCGGCGGCATGGAAGCGGTGGTTTGGACCGATGTCCTTCAGGTTTTCGTTCTACTTGGTGGCGTTCTCCTCGCCCTGGTCCTCGCCTTTCAGGGTGCCGGCGGCAGTGCTGCATTTGCCGATTCAGCGGCCAAAGCCAAACTCCTCCTTTGGGACAACGGATTCTCCTGGACCGATGCTGCGTCGTGGTCGTTGTTGCTGGGTGCCGTCATCCTCATGATCCCGCCGTACACCACGGACCAAGCAATCGTCCAGCGTTACCTTTGCGCCAAAGATGAAAAATCCGCAGCGCGCGCAGCTTGGCTCAATGGGTGGATGTCCATTCCTGCTGGCCTCCTTTTCCCCATTCTTGGAGTTTGTCTTTGGGCATTTTATCGCGCCCAGCCGGAGAGCCTGCACGTCGGCATGGAAAACGACGCCATTCTTCCGCTCTTCCTGGGGGACCACCTTCCGGCCGGTCTTGCCGGCCTCGTCATCGCTGGCCTTTTTGCCGCGACCATGTCCACCCTGGACTCCTCCATGCATTCCATTGCCACCGCCGTGGTGAATGATTTTTATCGACCCGCGCGCCCGAACATGGACGACCAATCAATCTTGCGCCTCGCACGGGGTTGGACCATTGGCGCCGGCCTCCTGGGCACGACCGGTGCGGTGGCCCTCGCATCATTTGACATCACCTCTCTGTTTTTACTCTTTCTCAAAGTGCTCGGCCTATTCTCCTCCGGCTTGGCGACTCTTTTTCTGCTGGGCGTCTTCACCAAGCGCGTGAATGGGAGCAGTGCTTTGTTCGGCGCAGCTTTGGGAACCGCGATCTTGGCGTGGGCTGCTTGGAGCACCCAACTGCACGCTTACTGGTACGGCGCAGTCGGTATCGGCATCGGCCTCTTGGGAGGCATGGCCTGTCATCGCTTTAAGTCCATGACAGCTGAGGAATAGTGGGTCGTCCTCATCATGACACCCTTCTCTCCTGAGTCTGCCGTTCAAATCGCCAACAAACATCTGCGCGCCTTCACACCTCTCGACTCCGTAAACTCATGGAATGCCCGAAGCCAACGTTTGCCCGGAATGCTCCATCCTCAATGAAATTGGTGCTAAGGAATGCCGGAGTTGCGGCCTTTATCCGTTAAACAGGGAACACGTCAAAAATCGGGCAGGCAAGTAATTCAAGAAGACGATGACAGCCACAAGAGTATTTTTTACTGTTTTCTTTTTCTTTGCTGCGGTGATTTCAATTGGAATTGCCGTCCAGATGGAGCACGGATTTCTACGGCTACTGGTTTTTCTTCCAGGCATGGTTTCGGCACTCATTTTTTGGGGATTCATGAGTCAATCGCATTTTGGGAATTTAGTCATTCTGTTGGTCGGCTTGGTTCTTCTAGGTGGGTGCCTGTCCCAATGGTCATCCTGGGGAAACCTGGACCTTGGCAGCCGAATTGGTATTGTTCTCTGTGGGGGTTCTGCAATTCTGGCGATTCGAGGAGCGGTCCGATCACTGTGGAACAAACAGAAATAAGAATATCCACCGAAAAATAATATTCGTGATGCAGGCGGCGTACAAAAACATTCGAGACGTGTTGGATCATGCCATCGAGCACTCCGCAGATCATTCGGCCTTGGTTGTTTGGGATGGACAGTCGGAATTGTCGGTGGCGTTGACCGAGGCTTATCGCCTTTGTCTCCCGGACGCTGTGTTTCTTTCCTTTGAGGACACCGAGGAGGCGATCATCCTGGCGGCATTCGAAAAGTTGGCGCCGCAAGATTTGGTGGTGTTGATTCAGTCCACGAGTTTTCGACTCGCCGCCTTTCGCATTCGCATGGAACTCTTCAAGCGCTCGCTCAAGGTCATCGAACACCCGCACTTGGCCCGCATGGGTGGCGAAGAGATAAGGATCTATGTTGAATCCCTCGCCTACGACAGTGAGTATTACCGCGGCGTTGGCCACGCCCTCAAGGAGCGGGTGGATCGCGCCCGAGTGGGGGTGGTGGACAGCGGCGGCGCGCGCCTCGTCTTTGCGGCAGGCTTCGAGCCCGCCAAACTCAATATCGGCGACTACAGCGGCATGTCGAACATAGGCGGCCAGTACCCCATCGGTGAGGTGTTCACCGAATCCAGGGATTTGGAGGCTGTGAGCGGCCAAGTGCGCATTTCCTTCTTTGGGGACACCACTTTCACGGTCAATCGGCCCGAGCAACCCATCACTCTCATCGTGGAGTGCGGCCGAGTCGTTGGCACGGAAAACACCACTTCCGAGTTTGACCAAGTGCTTGCCAACATTCGCGCTGATGACGGCGAGGTGTGGCTACGGGAGTTGGGTTTTGGCATGAACCGTGCTTTCACTCAAGAGAGGACGGTCAGCGACATCGGCACTTTTGAGCGCATGTGCGGCGTGCACCTTTCCCTTGGCTCAAAGCACATGACTTATAAAAAGCCCAATATCCGTAAAAAGTCCGCCAAGCATCACGTGGACGTCTTTGTTCTGACGGAATCTGTTTCCTTGGACGGAGAGGAAATCTACCTCGACGGCTCCTGGCGGGTTTAGGGTTCCTTGGTATGCTGGAGGGGAGACTTTTCAGGTTCTTCCATTCGCCATGAAAACCTACCCCCCTCTTCTTGCCGCTCTTCTTTTCTCGCCCCTAGCTTGGGCCCAAAACACTTGGTATGTGGATCCCAGTGGTGGCGGTGATTTCACGACCATTCAGTGGGCTATTTCCGATGTGAAAGTGGTCATCGGCGACACCGTAATCGTTCGAGACGGTGTTTACTACGAGAACATTGACCTGAGTGGCAAGGATCTCCATTTGCGCAGCGAGAATGGTCCTAGAAACGTGACTATTGATGGCAATTCGGGGGGAACTGTGGTTGTCTTTCAGAGTGGAGAAGGAAGCAACTGCATCTTGGAAGGATTCACGATCACCAACGGCATCAATTGGGACGGCGGTGGCATTTCCATCGTTGATGACGGGAACGGCAATGCATCTTCGCCCAATATTCGAAACTGCATCATCGAGCTCAATATTGGTAATGGCGGAGGTGGTGGAATGCACTTTCGTGGAGGCTCCCAATCTTTGATCGAAAATTGCTTGATTCAAGACAATGTCACTACGTATTACCACGGAGCAGGGGTAGTCATCTTTGACTCCGCTCCAGTTTTCCGGAATTGCACCATCCGCAACAACATTGCCACAAGCAATGGTGGTGGCATTGCCGTTTGGGACGGTTCCGACCTTTTCGTGACCGATTGCGTATTCGATGGCAATCAGCCCGACAACATCAAGAAGATCACTGGTTCGCCAACCCTCTTGGCGGAATATTCCCTTGCTCTGGGCGATTCCAACAAGGGGTGGTTTGGTACGGGTTGCGTGGATGCCGCTCCCGTGTTTGCGGTCGGGCCATCTGGCAATGTATATCTCAGCCAAATTGCCAGCGGCCAGAGTTTGGACAGTCCCGGCGTGAATGTTGGCAATCCGGCTTCCTCCTTTCTTGGAACGACCCGCACGGATGGCGTGCCGGATCTTGGCATTCCTGACATGGGCTACCACTATCCCGCCCAGGGTCTCTTTGTTGCAAACCTTGTCGCGGGTCAAACCGCACAAGTCATCGTTGCCGGCGCTACGCCCAACAATGTCGTGTTCTTCGTTTGGTCTTTGGCCGGTGGTGGCCCCGTCAACACCCCTTTCGGTCCTGGTTTTGTGAGCCCACCGTTCTCTGTGATCCGCATGACTTCGGATGCCAATGGCAACACATACTTGACCCAGGCCGTGCCACCCCAGACCACCGGGATCAACATCTGGTTTCACGGTGCCGACCTCGCTGCCGGCGCAATGCTCAATCCTTTGGCCATGACGATTCAATAAGGTTTTTCGTGAAGCACTTTCCCATCTCCCTCACCGCTTTGATGTTGCTCCTCTACGGAAGCAGTTTGTTTGGGCAAGGCGGCCTCTGATTCACCAATGGGAGGGGTCGGCTGCCTATGACTACTTTGGCAGGTCGGTCGCTGGCGCTTTCAGTTCTGTATCCAATAAACTCACCAAGTGATCCACTTGTTCGTGGCTTAGATTTCCCTTTTTCCTCAGGGATCGAACCACAATTGCCAAGGCAAGGCGTAAGTTGTCATTCTCAACTTCCAGAGAATTCAGTCGCTTGTCTTGATCCTGATCCGTTTTTCGTTTTTTTGAAGTGTCTGCCCTTCGATTTCGCCGCATTTTGCGCTGGTGTTCTTGGAGGTTCAGTTGTCCGCCAATTTCGCCGAGTAAGAGTACTTTCATCCAGCCCATGGTGAATTCCTTAGTCTAGGTGGTTTGCTTCCGCTGCAGCGTTTTGGGTGTGGGCTGTTCGCCCGAGGTGTAGTGAACGCGCTGGGGGAAGGGGATTTCGATGTCGTTGAGGTCAAAGGAAATTTTGAGGCGTTTGAGGAGTTCGCGGCGGATGCCCCACTGTTTGCCCGGGGAGACCTTAATAGAGACTTTGAAGCTGACTTCGGATTCGCCCAGAGAGTCCACGCCCAGGACCGACGGTGCATCCAAGAGGGAATCGGCCCAATCGGCGTCGGCGGCAAACTCGGCCAAAACTTTCTCGATAACGGCGATCACCTCATCCGGGTCCTCGCGGTAGCCGGCACCAATGGTGAAGACAGTCTTGGAATAACCATGGGTCATGTTGCTGACGCGGCTGATGCTCCCGTTGGGGATGAAGTGCAAGGCGCCGCTTCCGTCCCGCAGAACCGTGACCCGCATGCCGAAATTTTCAACCGTTCCTGAGGTGCTGCCATTGATTGAAATGACATCGCCGATGGCCAACTGATTTTCCAGCAACATGAAGAAACCTGAAATGAAATCCTTGACCAAGCCTTGGGAGCCAAAGGAAACCGCCAAACCCAACAAGCCCAGCGCGGCAGCGAGGGCGGTGGTATTGACGCCAAGTTCACCCAAGATGGCCACGATGCAAACCGACCAAAGGGCGATTGTCGCCGCCTTGCGGAAAACCAACACCAAAGTCTCTGCCCGCTGAATGCGCTCTTCGAGGTCGCCATGGCCGCCGCCCTTCTTGGCGCGACGCAGGATCGTGCGACCTCCTAGGGCCACGAGCTGCAAACCGACAAAGAGTAGAAACAAAATGCCCAGGAGGGGGGGGCCGTGAAAGCGGGCCCAGAGCCAGAGGTTTTGGCCCCGAAACAATGAGGTCAGGGCTGTGAGGCGGTCCTCATAGTCAACCAAGGATGCCTGTTCTCGCTCCAAGGTCTTGCGGTGCAACAAGATATTTTCTTGATGGGACGAGACCTTGGTATTGTCGGGATCGCCAGCAATTTTCTTTTCCAACAAGAGGATGGCTTCTTCCACGCCGGCGATATCCGCATTGCTTTCCACCAAAGCGCCTTGCAAGTAAAGAGCCTCGCCGCGCTCGGCATAGGGAAGCCAATCGGGGAGTTCAGCGGCGGCTGTAGCCACAACATTACCGGCGTCATCGCCAGCCTGGAAGGGAAGCAGGGCCAATGTTGCAACGCAAAGGAGAGGGGTCATGGGCACAGGATAGCCCTCTCAATGGCAGCGGAGCAGGCCCTAGTCCGCGGACCAGTTTGCCAAAGAATGGCTGATGGCTTGGAGTTCCAGGGAGATTTTGTGCAAGGTCTCGGTCCAGTTTGTCTTTTGCGTGGCCTCGAGGGCTTTTTCCGCGAGGACATTCCGCAGGAGCTCCTCCACCACGACCAATTCCGGCGCCGGATCCCAACCCTGCGGGAGTTCCCCATGCAAATCCCGCAACACCGCATCGCGCAATGCGTCGCGTCGTTTGCGAAGGCCGTCCAAATAGAGCGAGGTTGAAGTGAGGACAGAGCGACTTTGGAGTTCGGCTCCTAAAGCCTCGAAATTTTTAGTCAAGGCTTCCGTTTCCCGCGTCAAGGCTTGAGCGATATGTTCGACGAATCGGCGTGAGAGCTTCCAAGAGGAGGAGGTGTCCGATTCGGACAAGCCACGGACCAGTTTTTCGCGGAATTCCGGAGCCATCCTCAATTCTTGGGGCATGCCGTCCTCGGCCAAGACCTCGAGCAGGGAATCCATGGCCCGAGCCAAGCGCTCTGGGGGTTGAATGGAGCGAAGCGCAGAATCCGCGTTTTGGGCCCAAGCCGCTAGGGCATCCAAGGACCGAATGGGGGTAGCGAACAAATCAGAGGCCTTGTTAAATGCTTCCCCCGCAGTGCCGCGCTCCCTAGAGGGCGCGTTGGCCTGCTCGATCGTATGCAGTGCGGCAATGCTCTCTGCCGCCACACTCCGCAAGCGGTCGGCGATTTGTCGCGTTTCCGACCCTGTCGTACGCATTTCCGGGGGCGAAACGGCGCAAGAGGTCAAAACGAGGAAGACAACAAGGAGGCGCATGGGAACAGCACTATCCTAACCGGGGTTGCAGCCTAGCCCTTCCCAAATCCGTTCCTTGGCCCGTCGTGACCCGGTCCTGGGTCGGGCCATGCGCCAGAGCGGCCCTTTCCCCGGTTTTCCTCAGGCTTCCCACCGCCGCATCCCCCATTTTCGTTACTTGGCCCGCGCGATAGTGTTTCAACAGCTGGCCGGGAAGGCTGCTGAGACGATTTGGCGGCGCGTGGAAAACGTGGCCGGCGATGGCAAATTCCCTAAGCCGGAGGCATTTCTCCGCGTCAAGGATGCCCCTCTCCGCGCCGCAGGGCTCTCTCGCAACAAACTCCTGGCGCTCCAGGATCTTGCCGTTCACGTCCGCGAGGGCGCTCTGCCCCTGGCCCACGCCGGGAAACTCCAGGACGAGGAACTGATCGAAGTCTTATGCCAAGTCAGGGGCATCGGCCCGTGGACTGCCCAGATGTTCTTGATCTTCAAGTTGGGGAGGCTGGATGTGATGCCGAGCACGGACTTGGGAGTGCAGGAAGGTCTGCGCCGTTTGGATGGATTGGCCCATCGGCCTGGGCCCAAGGAGTTGGAAGAAAGGGCGACAATCTGGGATCCGCTCCGCTCGGTGGCCGCTTGGACGCTTTGGCGACTGGCCGACGGCGAAGCCGGCGATTGGTAACCGGTCTCGCACCGCTAGGATCCTTTTTGTGAACGCATTCGGCTTCCTCCTTCTTCGCCTGGCCGTCGGCATCGGCTGTGGATTCCATGGTTACAGCAAGTTGTTTGAGGATGGTATCCCAAACATGACCGAAATGATTACCGGCTGGGGATGGCCGGTTCCAGTCTTCTGGGCTTGGGCCGCCGGGCTATCCGAATTCATCGGCGGTATTCTCATTGTGCTTGGGCTTTATACCCGCTGGGCTGCCGGTGCCGTCGCCGTGGTCATGGCCGTCGCTCTATGGCAGGTTCATCCCGGACTGCCTTGGGATCCCGAAGTCGGCGGCGAACTTGCCTTCCTTTACTTGGCCGCTGCGCTCACCTTTTTGCTTGCTGGTCCCGGCAGCATCTCGGTGGACGGCGACAAGTGATTCGCGGTTTTGTTTGATTGATGTCTACTGAATCTGCAACTCCTCCCTTTTCCCAAGCTCGTGGATGGAAATTGACCGTAGTCTTGGCGGTTTCCTAGCTTGGCGGATGGGGCAAGTCTTATCCGCCAATCGTGCCCACCTTATACGGAATTAGCCCGGGAGGGAAAGGCGGGTTACTTTCAGGCCGGCGTCTTGCAGTTTCGTGACGACGCTTCTTTCGCCCAGAAAGTGCAGGGCGCCGAAAGCAAAGAAATAAGATTTCTCAGGATTGGCGCGGATCTTTTGGGCGATCCGGTCCGCCATGTGCGCATTGCGGACGTACAAAATGGCCTCCATCGCTTTGGCATCGAGCGGATCTTCCGGATCGTATTTTTCCAAAAGAGTGCCCAGTAAGCGCTCCTCGCTTCCGGAAAGATAATGCTCGACCATTTCTCCAATGCGGTCCCGGCCCTCTTCCTTGTCTTGAAGGAGCATGTCCACCACCTTCTTTAGGGCCTGTCCGGATTCTTCATCCGTCAGGGCATTGAACACAACAAGTTGCTCTTCAATGACTTCAATTCCGCCGACTTCCTTGCCTGCTTCTTTGGCCTGGGCGTAAAGGACGACGTCCAACGCCTCGGCGTCCCCGTATCGCTCTTGAAGAGGCATGAGCTGGAGAATCATAGAAACCATGACGGGACGCATGGATTGCAACATGGCGGTGGACATGCCGAAATCGCCGAGAAGAATATCGAGTCCGTCGAGTACTTCTTTTTCCACGAAATCGGACAAAGTTTTCCCAGCAGGGAGTTGCACGCTACCGGCCAAGGAAGAGGCTAGGTCGTCCTTCTTGTCCATCTCCAGTTCGGTGTAAACCGCATCGACGGCATCCAATGCCCTCTGAACCTCGGGGTTGAATTCGAGGAAGCGAGGATCTCCAGCATGCATGGTGCCGAACAAGTAGGCGTCTTTGGCCCCGGACGAGGCTACCTTCCAGAGGAAGGCGGGTTTTCCCGTTGCAGCAGTCGTTACGGTTTCCGTAGCGGCTTGGATTTCCGCGGGGGGAGCGGTGTCGGACCCACAGGCGGCGCCAAGGAGGACAAGGCACCAAGAAAGAAGGATGCGCGGCAGGGCCATCAGGTATTGGCGATCTCGTATTCAGCGCCGTAAGTGGCCTGCGATTCCTCTGGGATGACCTCGTTGAGATAATCGTAGGAGTTGGCGTCCTTCATGAGATTGCGAGCGATGACCAAGCGCTGCACCTGATTGGTGCCCTCGTAGATCTGCAAAATCTTGGCGTCCCGGTAGAACTTGGCAATGGGATAATCTTCCATGAAGCCATAACCACCGAAGATTTGCACCGCGTCGGTGGCCACGGCCACGGCAACATCAGTTGCGAAGCACTTTGACATGGCAGCCAGTTTGTTGACGGCTTTCATGTCGCCGGTGTCGGCGGCCGAGGCGCAGGCATAGACCAACCAGCGGGCGGCCTCTGTCTTCATGGCCATGTCGGCGAGCATGGCTTGCACCATCTGAAAGGAGCCAATCGGTTTGCCAAATTGCTTGCGTCGGCAGGCGTAGGTGTTGGCCAACTCCATGGCGCCCGCAGCCGTGCCCACGGCTTGCGAGGCTACCCCGGGCCGAGCCAAATCCAAAGTCATCATGGAGTGCTTGAAGCCAAGGCCGGGTTTGCCACCCAGAAGTCGATCGTCGGCCAGGAAGACCCCGTCATAGCCGGTTTCGCAAACGGGAACCGAACGGATTCCCATGCTGTTTTCTTCCTTGAGGATGGAGAAGCCCTCGTCGGTGTTCTCGACAATGAAAGCGGAAATGCGGCGCGAGCGAGACTCGGGATCGGTCACGGCAAAGCAGGTGATGATGTTGGCGCGCGATCCATTGGTCGTCCACTTTTTCTCGCCGTGGATTTTCCAGCCGCCGTCCACTTTCAGGGCGCGCACAGAAAGGCCACCGGCGTCCGAGCCGGCAAACTTTTCGGACAGGGCGAAGGCGCAGGCGGCTTCCCCAGCGGCGACACGTGGCAGGTACTTTTCCTTCTGTTCATCGGTACCGCCCACGATGATAGGGAAGGAACCAAGCGCGTTGACGGCAAAAGCGACGCCAAAGGCCGGGTCGGCCTTGGAGAGCTCTTCCACGACGAGGGCCAGGCCCAAAACGCCATCTTCCGAGCCCCCATAAGCCTTGGGTATCCAAATGCCGAGCAGGCCGGCCTCGCAGCAGGCCGAGAAAGCGGCCTCGTTGAAACTGCGCTCGCGATCATGCTTGGCGGCATTGGGAACGAGATGCTCGCGGGCGATCCTGTTGGCGATTTCCACTAGGCGGTGGTGTTCGTCCGTGAATTGAATGTTGGGGAGTCCCATGAGGGGGGGGTGCTTTCGGGCGGGGAGAGAGAAGGAATGGGATTCTAGCGGCGCGTCGGGCGCCTGCGGGTCGTTAGAATCGGGAGGCCGATTCCGTCGGCGAAATAAAATTGACCCGCGCCGCATCCCCCCCGCGCGTCGAGGATACGCCCATGATGCGGCAGTTCCACGCCGCCAAGAAGAAGCACCCCGACGCTCTGCTCTTCTTCCGGATGGGCGATTTTTATGAAATGTTTTTTGAGGACGCCAAGGTGGCAGCCGAGGTGCTAGGTTTGGCCTTGACGGCCCGCGACAAGGCCAAAAAAGTGCCCATGGCTGGCGTACCCGTGCGTGCATTCGAAAACTATCTCGTGCGCTTGGTGCGCGCTGGCCACACGGTTGCCATTTGTGAACAATTGCAGGATCCCCGCGAGGTCAAGGGCATCGTGGACCGGGATGTGGTGCGCGTGGTTTCGCCCGGCACTTTGGTGGAAGACGACGCCCTGTCTGGCAACCGACCGCTCTTTGTACTCGCCGCCAGCCCCGAGGAAAACGGCGAGATCGGTTTGGCTTGGGCCGACATTTCGACCGGAAGTTTTCGCTGCTCACGAGTTGCTGCTCATCGGTTCGCCGAAGAGTTGACTCGCATTGAACCCGCGGAAGTTGTTCTTCCCGAGGACCACCCCCTTGCCGCCGAAGTGCAGCAGGCAGGCTTGCCCCTTTGTCAGCGTCCTACTTGGGAGTTTGATCCGCGAGATGGGGCGCGCGATTTGACTGAGCAACTGCACACCTCTTCCCTGGAAGCCTTTGGCATTGAAAATCAGCCGGCCATCTTGGGGGCTTGTGGTGCCTTGTTGCGCTTTCTGCGTGACCACCAAAAATCTGCCCTCGAACAGGTCCGCGATCTGCATGTCCATCAACCCGATCGTCATTTGGCCCTGGATGGGGCCACGCGCCGCACCTTGGAAATCGTGCGCTCGCAAAAAGATGGCGGTCGCCAAAACACCTTGCTCGCGGTCGTGGATCGAACCAGCACGCCGATGGGTGGGCGGCAGCTGCGGGATTGGTTGCTCGAGCCGCTCTGTGAGCAAGACGCCATCTTGATCCGGCAAGAGGCGGTCACTGCGCTGCATGCCGATGACGAGGTGCGCCGCGGAGTGGGTGAAGCACTGGATGGTTTTGGCGACCTCGAACGCGCCGCCGCTCGGCTTGCAGGCGGTGGCGGCAACCCTCGGGATCTCCTTGGCATTGCCCTAGCCTTGGATCGGGTTCCCAAACTCCGGAAAATCCTGGGCGAGGACCAAGCTCCGGCACTCGACACCGTGCGCCAGCGCCTGGATCCGTGCTCCGAGACGGCGGCAGAAATCCTGCGGACTCTGCTGGATTCTCCCCCCCTCACCCTCAGTGAAGGTGGGGTCGTGCGAGATGGATTTCACCCCGACTTGGACGAGCTTCGCGCCCTCGCCAAGGGCGGCAAAGATTATTTGGCCGAGTTGCAGGTGCGGGAGGCCAAACGAATGGGCATGAGCACGCTCAAGGTCGGCTTCAATCGCGTTTTTGGTTATTACATTGAAGTCTCTCGTGCCCAGAGCCAAAACGTTCCGGCTGATTACGTTCGCAAGCAAACGCTCAAAAACGCCGAGCGTTTTGTCACTCCGGAACTCAAGGAATACGAAGCTAAGGTCTTCGGGGCCGAGGAAAAGGCCCGCGACTTGGAGCATCAAATCTTCAGCCAGCTGCGGAAGACCGTGGCCGTCGAGTTGCCCCGCATTCTGCAAACTGCAATGGCTGTTGCCGAACTGGACGCCTTGGCCGGTCTGGCCTGCGCGGCCGTGGAGCACGCCTGGACTCGCCCGGAAATTCTCCCGCCTGGGCGAACTCTGGAAATTTCCGAGGGCCGACATCCGGTGGTCGAGTCGGCGCTCCTTGGCGAACCCTTTGTCCCCAACGACACCAAACTCGATGCCGACTCCAGGCTCGTGGTGTTGACCGGCCCCAACATGAGCGGCAAGAGCACTTGGTTGCGGCAGACGGCCCTAATCGTGTTGTTGGCGCAAGTCGGTTCCTTCGTGCCCGCCAAGAAGACGCGCATTGCCGTTGTCGATCGCATTTTTACTCGTTTGGGTTCCGGCGACGACATTTCCCGGGGTCAATCCACCTTTATGGTGGAAATGGTGGAGACGGCCGGTATTTTGCGCGGCGCTACCGAGTCCTCCTTGCTGCTCTTGGACGAGGTCGGTCGTGGCACAAGCACCTTTGATGGTCTAGCCATTGCTTGGGCGGTGTGCGAAGAGGTGCACGATCGCCTGGGCGCTCGTTGTCTCTTCGCTACGCATTACCACCAACTCACGGATTTGGCAGAGGCGTTGGACTCCGCGCGCAACATGAATGTAGCGGTTCGCGAGTGGGGTGAGGACATTGTCTTTTTGCACCGCATTGAGGAGGGCGGTACCGACCGCAGCTACGGTGTCCATGTGGCGCGTCTTGCCGGGATTCCGCCGGCGGTCTTGGAGCGGGCCAAGGAAGTATTGGCCCGCTTGGAGCGGGATGAAGAAGGCTTGTCGCGTCGGATTTTGGCTAAGCATGCCACGCACGACCCGAAGCTAAGCGTGGTGCAGGTTTCATTGTTCGACTTGCTGAAGGAGAACGAACCCGCCTTGGCCGCCGAAATTCGCGCCCTGGATTTGGATTCCTTGCCGCCGATCGAAGCCTGGAAAATGTTGCTCCGGGTCCGGTCGGCTCTGGAATCGTCCTGAGCCTGGGCTCGGTTTGAGCTAGTTGTCCAGATACCAGGCGGCCCGAGCGGCGCCGCGAAAGGACATGGCGAAGGGTTTGGCCAGAGCTTGGGCCTTGGGCAAAGCACGCCAGGCCTTTTCCAAAATCTTTTGCGTGTCCCGGTCGGGTTCAAGGCTCATGGCGTAAGCCATGCCGAAACAAACGAGCCCAGTAAACCCCAAGGCGCCCGGACTATCGGGCCGTGGCTTGTAGCGGAAACCGCGTTGCCGCGGGTCGTAGTTGTGTTTGGCCCAATGACGAGCGAGGCCGGTTAAATATTCGGCCACCTCCGCATTTTGGGTGTGCTGATGCAAGCGGGCAAGGGCCTCCATCGTGATGCCGGCATGAATGCTGCCGTCGTGCTGATCCAAGGGGACTTGAATGAGCGCCGCCGCGGCCTCGTCCGCCGCCGCTTGGACAGCCTTCAGCAGATCTTCTTGTCCCTCCATGCCCTCCAATGCCTCCGACAAGCGCACGAGATTCAAAATCGGCCAGGCCACCGTCCGCGTGCGCGGCCGACCCTCTCGTTTGACGGCCGCCCTCAAGACATCCAACTCTTGGGCAACCAAAATTTCGGCGTGATAGCGCGCCACGCGCAAGAAAACCTCTCGCAAACGCAAATCGCCGGTTTGCCACCAGGCAAAGACCACGCTTTCCACCAAGGAGTGTCCGCCCGTGTGTCGGGTATCGGCCAACACGCTTGTGTCCACATGGAAGGAGGGAAATTCATCCCAGGAACCGCCATATCGATCAAAGAAGGGGCGGAAGGCAACTTCGGCATCTTTAAAGCCGTAATCCCGCGCCGTCTTGTTTCTTGCCACGCCGGCGCAAAAATCCTTGGGCGAGATTTCTTCCCCTTCCTCCATTCCGCTCTGCAACTTGCCAACAATGCCGCGTACCGTGGAAAGGGCAATGGCCCGAAAGCCAAGATCCAGGATTTCTTCGTCGGAGGCGCCCTCATCCAAAAGCGGCTGGACGGCGGCGGCTGCAACCCGAGCCAAACCTGGACTGTGCTTGCGCGCCAACTTCAGCATGGTGGCCGGCGTGCCATCCCAGCCCTTGGCCGATTCCACGGACTTGCGCACTCCACGAGCCACAATGTCGGCAATCCAGGATTCCATGCGGTGTCGCGAGGCGCGGTGCTGAAAGCTGCCGCCGTTGTGACAAATGTCCACATCGGCGTAATGGCGGGCCAAGGGCATGGCGCGATCCATGAAAACGGGATTTCCCGTGCGCGCGAACTCCAGGTGCATGACCAAGGCTGGATCGTATTCTTGGTCGAGGTGGCCGGAGTAACTCAGAGTGTGCTCCCCATCGTAAAAATCACCCCAGTGCACGAAACCAAAGTGTCCCGGTCGAGATTCGGCGCGGCGGAAGAGGCGATCCACGGAATTTCGGATCGCGCGGCCGAGGGAGCCCTTGGCATCCGCAGGTCGTAGGCGTCCATAGGCCTCGCTGGCGCAGGCCCTTTCGGCTGAAGTGTGCGGAAAGACGGGATGATCGGCATGGGCCTCGGCCTGCTGGGCGGTGGGCCGATCCTCGCCAAGCCAGAGCCAGAGGTGCATGGTGCGAGCGAAGCCGCGGGCGAGGACCAACTTGTCTTCGGGCCGTGGACAACTGAAAAGGAGGTCCAGTCCGCCGGCGTGGCGGCGGAAACCACCCGGGAAGAGCTGACGAAAATCGGTGACGGCGAGAGTGCAACCCGCCTCCTCCCAAGAGGAGCCAAAGTCATTGCGCGCGGGTTTGCCGCCGGCGCGTGTTGTCCGTAGCCCCAAGCGGCGGAAGTCGGCATCTTTGGCGGTGGCCTTCAGGGGAAGGTGCAAGGTCCATTGCGGATCGGCATGCAAGCCGGCCAGGACCTCCACAGTTTGTGCCAAGTGGACCGCGCTGCTGCCACGATGCAAGGTCAGGCGCGTGATCATGCGCAGCACGGGCCGGCCTAGGTTGTTGCGGGCCTCGTCTTCCAGTCGCCAAGTTGCCGAGAAGGCGGTGGATTCTTCCAGCCGATTCCCGGTTCGATGCCAAGTTTGCACGGCCCCGCCTTCCAAAGTGCGGGCAGAAAAGGAGAATCCAAGCGGTGCGGACAGGCCCCCGCCCTCCAATTGGAAAAGCTCGCCTTCCCCGCCGGCGACCTGCACGGTCAAGCCATGGGCGCGCAGAGGGCCATCCGCAGAGATTTCCCAGGGGGTCTTGGGCCAGACGGCCGCTTTGCCCAAGTGCAGTTTCCCAGTCAGGGTTTGGCCCGCTGCCAAGGGTGGGGCCAGAAATTCAGCCGACAGCCAACGCACCGAACCATCGGGCCAACGCGAGGACACACTCAGGGCGACCGGGATTTCCATCTCGCCGAAAGAAAACACGCCGGCTTCCGCGGTTTGGAGTGAACCTGATGCCAGTGGGACCCCGGCCCGCAGGGGCAAGGCCGGTAAATCTTGGTGGGAGGTTTCTTGGAGAATCCAAGGCAGCGCGGAATCCCCCTTTGGCTCGGGTGCCGCGACTCCCTCTTGCGCGCAAGGCGCAGCGAAAAGGAGGGGCAGAACAATTGCGCTGGTCAGCATGTTTCTGGGCGACATTGTGACTGCCCGGGCCCTTTTCCGCACCCCGTATAATCCGTCTCGACAGCATGGTGAAAACCGCCTCTTCGCCCAAGCCTCCTTGGCTGAAAATGCGCCTCCCTTCCGGGGAGACGGTGGCCCAAGTGCGCTCCATGCTGCGCGAACGCGGCCTGTTTACCGTTTGCGAAGAGGCGCGATGCCCCAATCTGGGCGAGTGCTGGGCCGATGGCACGGCCACCATCATGCTCATGGGCGATGTTTGCACCCGTGGCTGTCGCTTCTGCGCCGTAAAAAGTGGCGACCCAGGTGGCTGGCTGGATCCAAACGAACCGCAAAAGACGGCCGAAGCCGCCGATATCCGGCGCTTGCGCTACATCGTCCTGACTTCGGTGGACCGCGACGATTTGCCCGATTTGGGTGCGGGTCACTACGCCAAGACCATCCGACTGCTCAAAGAGCGGCGGCCGGACATGATGGTGGAGGCGTTGGTGCCCGATTTTCAAGGTCGCGTGGATTGCGTCCAAGAAATCTGCGATTCCGGTCTGGATGTTTTTGCCCACAATCTGGAAACCACTGCGCCCTTGCATCGGCATGTGCGGGATGTGCGGGCGCGGTATGAGCAATCGTTGGCGGTGCTGGCCGAGGCCAAATGCTATCTTCCAACCCTCACTACCAAGTCCTCAATCATGTTGGGTTTGGGTGAGAGGGATGAGGATTTGGATCGCGCCTTTGCTGATTTGCGCCACGCCGGTGTAGACATTCTTACCTTGGGGCAATACTTGCGGCCTACTTCCCGGCATCTGACCGTGCACCGCTATCTTCACCCCGACGAGTTTGAGCGCTGGCGGCAAGTGGCCATCGAAAAACACGGCTTTGCGTATTGTGCTTCTGGGCCGATGGTTCGTTCCTCATACAAGGCAG
Organism: uncultured Planctomycetales bacterium; assembly: GCA_964464385.1. Classification (GTDB taxonomy): domain Bacteria; phylum Planctomycetota; class UBA1135; order UBA1135; family UBA1135; genus CAYXFZ01. The sequence continues at coordinate 8,962 of CAYXFZ010000013.1, read as the reverse complement.
CGGAAAATTTCCTCCTGGCCAAGAAGGCGCAACGATGACCGACACCCTGCAGCAGGTCTTGGCCCCCGATGGTCAAAAGGTGGGCCGGGCGCCACGTTTGCGCAAGGAGGTGTTGCTCCAAATGTATGAAGCCATCGTTCGCACGCGCCAGATGGATGATCGCTGTATGAAGTTGCAGCGCACCGGCAAGATCGGATTTTCCATTCCGAATCTGGGTATCGAAGCGGTATCCGTGGGTGGGGCAGCGGCCCTGGACCCGACCCGGGATTGGATCGCCCCTTCGTATCGGGATTTTGGCATGGCCTTTTTCCACGGCGTCACTGCCGAAGTCATGATGAATACCCAATTTGGCAACGCCGAGGACAATTCTGTCGGCCGTCAAATGCCGGTGCACTTTAGCTTTCGCGATCCCGTTCGCTTTCTTTCCATTTCTTCCCCCATCGGCACTCAAATTCCGCAAGCTGTGGGCATTGCTATGGCCATGAAAATGCGCGGTGAAGATGGGGTCAGCTTGGCATCCTTCGGCGATGGCGGCACCTCCAGCTCTGGTTTTCATTCCGGCATGAACTTCGCTGGCGTGACCAAAGCACCGGTTGTTTTTCTCTGCCAAAACAATCAATGGGCGATTTCCTGTCCACTGGACCGGCAAACTGTTAGCGATGGCATTGCCGTGAAGGGTGAGGCTTACGGAATCCCGGGCGTACGGGTGGATGGAAACGATGTTTTGGCGGTGTACGCGGCCGTTGCCCAAGCCGTGAAGCGTGCCCGTGCTGGTGAGGGCCCGACCCTCATCGAAGCGGTCACCATGCGCATGGGTGGCCACTCCACTTCGGATGATCCGAGCAAGTACGTACCGGCAGAAATGGTGGAGGAGTGGGCCCAGAAGGACCCCTTGCGTCGTTTCCGCACCTTTCTTGAGGCCGAAGGCCATTTGAGCAGTGTCCAAATTGAAGAAATCGATACCCGGATCGCTGCCGAGATTGCGACCGCGGGCAAAACCGCTGGAGCCAAACCACGCCCGGCCCTGGAGACCGTCTTCACGGACGTTTACCAATGCCTTCCCCAGCATTTGGTCGCCCAACGCGACGATTGCATCAGCCACTATTCCTCGCGTGACGAAGAGGTCGATGAGAAAGGAGAGTTTCCGCTATGAGTCAACTTACCCTGGTTCAGGCCGTCAACGACGGGCTCAAATCCGCCATGCGCGAGGACCCCACTGTCCTGGTCATGGGCGAGGATGTCGGCCCCAAGGGCGGCGTCTTTCTGGCCACCGAAGGCATTTCCGAAGAATTTGGCGAGGAGCGTTGCTTTGATACTCCGCTTTCGGAGGACGGCATTATCGGTGTTGGCATCGGTCTTGCCATCAACGGCATGAAGCCGGTCTGCGAAATACAATTTCAAGATTTCATCTTTCCCGGCTTTGATCAAATTGTTTCCGAGGCGGCCAAGCTGCGTTATCGCTCAGGTGGGCAATACACCGCCCCCATGGTGATTCGCACTCCTTATGGCGGCGGCATTCGTGGGGGTCTCTACCACTCGCAAAGTGGCGAGTCTTATTTCTGCCATACTCCGGGCCTCAAGGTCGTGGTGCCAAGCACTCCCTACGATGCAAAAGGATTGTTGATCTCGGCAATCGAAGATCCGGACCCGGTGATGTTTCTGGAGCCCAAGGCCCTCTACCGTGCATTCCGGCAGGATGTTCCTGAAGGTGTTTACCGCGTGCCTCTCTCGGAAGTGCGCACCGTGCGCGAGGGGGAAGACGCCGTAATCTTTTGCTACGGAGCGATGACAGGCATTTGCGAGGAGGCGGCCAAGCGCGCCAATGAAACCCGCGGTGCTGGCGTGCGAGTCGTGGACTTGCGCACCTTGATGCCTCTCGACGAAGAGGCCGTGATTGAAGCCGCTCGCCAATGTGGTCGCGTGGTCGTGGCCCACGAAGCTTCGCGTTTCTGTGGTTTTGGTGCCGAGATCAGCGCCCTGATTGCGGAGCGCGCCCTGGATTCCATGGAGGCTCCGATCGCTCGCGTTACGGGCTTTGACACCCCTTTCCCAAATACGCTCGAAAATTATTACATGCCCGACGCGCGCCGCGTTTTGGACGCCCTCGAGCAAGTTCTGGACTACGAATAACCGCACTTACAGAAAGCATCATGGCCAACATCGAATTCAAACTCCCGGACATCGGCGAAGGCGTGCACGAAGGTGAAATTGTGCGCTGGATCGTGGCGGAGGGCAGCGCCGTGGCCGAGGACGATCCCATCGTCGAGGTCATGACGGACAAGGCCACCGTGGAGATTCCTGCACCGCAGGCGGGTGTCGTAAGCAAGCAATTGGTGGCCGAGGGGGAAGTGGCCAAGGTGGGGGATGTCATATTCCACATTCAGGGGGAAGGGGGCGAGGCTGCTCCTGCTGCCCCTGCTCCGGAAACGACCCCGGCATCTGCAGGGAAAGGTGCCCCGGTCGCTCCGGCTGCTCCGACTCCTGCTACACCTCCAATTTCGCCGACGGCCGCGTCCACGGTTGCTGTCGCGGCCTCGCCCGCTTCGGGCGCCAAGGTCCTGGCCGCTCCAGCAACTCGCCGTTTGGCGCGCGAGCTGGGCGTGGACCTGGGCACCCTGACCGGCACCGGCAAAAATGGCCGCATTCGGCCAGCCGATGTCCGCAATGCAGGTGTTGCGCCTGCCGCGACCTCGGCAACACCAACCCCTGCAGCCCCAGCCGTCGCAGTGGCCACACCTCCCGCCCAATTCCCCACCGTTCTGGGTGCCCGAGACATCGAAGAAATTCCTTTCCGGGGCATACGTCGCAAAACGGCCGAGGCCATGTCGCGGTCCAAGTTCACGGCGCCTCACTTTTCCTTGATCGAAGAGGTGGACTGCACGGCTCTCTTGGAGGCGCGCAAACGCGCCCGCCAAGTGGGCGAACGTCGCGGCATCAAGATCACATTGATGCCCTACATCATGAAGGCGGTGGCTTCCGCCCTGCAGGAGTTCCCGCAACTCAACGCCGAGTTGGATGAGGAAGCCGGCGTCATTCGCCAAAAGAAATTTGTCAACCTGGGCATCGCCGTAGATACGCCGACGGGCCTGATGGTGCCGGTTGTGCCGGACTGTCATTTGAAGGGCATCCTGCAACTCGCTGCCGAGTTGGTGGACACGGCCACTCGCGCCCGCGAGGGCAAGGTGCGGCCTGATGACTTCAAGGATTCCACCTTCACGATCAGCAACGCCGGCAACATAGGTGGTGTTTTGGCCACGCCGATCATCAACTATCCCGAGGTGGCCATCCTGGGCGTGCATTCCATGCGCAAGATGCCGCGCTGTGTGGGCGATGACATTGTTGCCCGCCAAGTCATGAATCTTTCCATCAGCATTGATCACCGAGTGGTGGACGGTGCCGATGGCGCTCGTTTCATCGTTCGTCTGCGCGAGATGCTCGAAGATCCGAGCCTCATTCTGCTCTGAGCCGATGCGGGTGGCCGACCTACCAGGTGTTTCCATCTTTCGCGTGATCGCGGAGGACGGCACGGGTCGGGATCGCGGCTTTCGGGGCGACTTGCCCTCCGTTGAAGAACAGCGCGACATTCTTCGGGCCATGATTTTGACGCGATGTCTCGACGACCGCATGCTCAAACTGCAACGCCAGGGTCGTGTTGCCTTCGTCGGCACGGCGAACGGCCTGGAGGGTGCCATTCATGGGGCCTCCGCCGCCTTTGAGCCTCGGGATTGGGTGTTTAGCGGCTTGCGCGAGGGCGGTGCCGCCGTGCAACGCGGAATGCCGGTCCGAGAATATGTGGCGCATATGTTTGGCAATGCCGAGGACACCGCCAAGGGTCGGCAAATGCCCAACCACTTTCAGTGCCGCGAGGTCAACTTTCCATCCTGGTCCTCGGTCATTGGCACCCAACTCCCGCACGCGGTGGGCGTGGCCATGGCCATGAAGATGCGCGGCGAGGAGTCGGTGGCCTGCGCGTGGTGCGGGGATGGCGCAACTTCCTCCAGTAGTTTCCACTCGGCCTTGAATTTTGCCGCCGTTCAAAAAGTGCCCGTGGTCTTTGTGGTGCTGGACAATGGTTGGGCCATTTCCGTCCCCAGCGCCAATCAAACGGCTGCACGGTCCTACGGGAGCAAAGCCTCCGCCTATGGCATGCCAGGTGTGGATGTGGACGGAATGGATCCTCTGGCCTGCCGTCAGGCCTGTGTGGAGGCCGCGGATCGCGCGCGGGCTGGAGAGGGCCCCAGTTTGGTGGCCCTCCGTGCCTATCGTTTTGATGGACACAGCTCCAGTGACGATCCGACCCGGTATCGGGATGCGGCCGAGTTTGAATATTGGTCGAAACGCGACCCTTTGCCCCGTTTGTCCACGTTTCTGCAAAGCCAAGGCGCTTTGGGCGAAACCGAGCTGGAAGACTGGAAACGGGAGTCTGCTGCCCGGATTGCGGCAGCCGTAGAGCGGGCTGAGGCCGTAGATCCCCCTCCTTTGGAGACATTGGTGGAAGATGTTTATGCCAATCCCCCTCGCCATTTGCGTCGCCAGGTCGTGGAGGCCCTCAGGATCGTGGTCGAACGGGGCGCCGCCGATCGCGTCGAGGGCCATTTCCCCCTTTAAGGCGGTTTTTCCCGCCACCTCGGCCGCAGAATCGGGATCTTGAGAAGAAATTCGGGGTAAATTTGTTCACAAGGTGGGAGTTTCCGCCTTTCCCAACTGCTTCGACCCAACCCCAACCAATCTTCCTCCTCCGCCTTCCCGGATCGGCCCCTTTTCTCTAGAATCCGTCCCTAGGCGATGCGTCCCACAGATTACAAACGACCCCTTTTTCTGGCCTTTTTCCTTCTCTTGGCTCTCCTCCCCGCTTGTTCCAGCGGAATCGGTGACGATTCTGGCTCCGGCGGTGTCGGTGGCGGCGCTACGGGCGGAACTCAGAACATGGAATGGGACAACAGCAACTGGGACGAAGACCTCTGGACCTGAACACAACTTTTTCTTCATGCACCTCCGCAAAACCCTTCTCGCTTCGCTTCTTTTGTCGGCCCCGCTTTTGGCCCAAGGGACCCCACCGGGAAATTCCAGCCTGCTGGACGACGGCAGCGTCTTGACTTCGTTTACCTCGGGAACCCCCGCCCGTGCTGGCGAGGTCAACGGCAACTTTGGTTTTGTGGATACCCGTGTGTTTCAGGCTGACCTTGAGGGCAAACTTTTTGATGTGGCCTTGTATGGCATTGATCTGAATGGTGATTTTGTCTTCGATCCTATCAATGGATCATTCAAGTTTTGGAGTGTGGACAAGGTTGGAACCATGCTGAATGAGGTTTTTCCCAGTAATGCTCTTGACGCGAACACTGGATTTCTGATCACTGGCACCAGCTCGATTTCCATCAACGCCACCGATATCATTGGCCTGCGTTCAGACGTGGACACCAACACGGGAAATATCTTCACGAATAGTGGAAGCATTTCCAACAATACGGGAAACATCGGCGGTTTGCGCACGGACGTGGATGCCAACACGGGCAACATTTCGACCAACACGGGCGACATCGGCAGTCTGCGCACGGACGTGGACAACAATACGGGCGACATTTCCATCAATGCTGGCGACATCGATGTTTTACAAGGTCAAGTGGGTAGTGGTCAGGCGTTGATTCAGGATCACGAAACTCGAATTACTCAAAACGAAAGCGATATCTCCACGAACCTAGGCAGCATCGGCGGCCTTCGCACGGACGTGGATTCCAACACTGGCAATATCTCCACGAATACAGGCGACATCGGCGGCCTTCGCACGGACGTGGATTCCAACACTGGCAATATCTCCACGAAT
>CAYXFZ010000013.1:0-3041 GCA_964464385.1 uncultured Planctomycetales bacterium | reverse complement strand
ACAGGCGACATCGGCGGCCTTCGCACGGACGTGGATTCCAACACGGGAAATATCTCCACGAACAGCGGCAAAATTTCGACCAACACGGGAAATATCTCCACGAACAGCGGCAACATTTCGACCAACACGGGAAATATCTCCACGAACAGCGGAGACATCTCCAAGAATACTGGCGACATCGGCAGTCTGCGCACGGACGTGGATACCAATACGGGCGACATTTCGACCAACGCCACCGGGATTTCGACGAATACCGTGGAGATCACCACGAATGCGGCAGGCATTGCCACCAATGTCGGCGACATTGGTGATCTGGAAATTCGGATTGATGCCGGTGAGGCCAGAGTCTTGGATCACGAAAATCGAATCACTCAGAACGAAGGCGATATTTCCGGTAACGTCGGGGACATTGATGTTTTAGAAACTTTGGTTGGCGGGGTGGACGTTGTGGTCCTGCGCGGTGATGTGGATACCAACATCGTTGACATTGCTGGCCTCCGCGGTGACGTGGATGTCAACGCTGGGGATATTGCCACCAACGCCGCAAACATCGCCACCAATACTGGGGATATCGCCACCAACGCCGCAAACATCCTTTCGAATACCCTAGGTATTTCCCAGAATGCTCTGGATATTGATTCCCTGGAATCTTGGAAATACACAGTAGTGGATCCCTCTTTGGCGGATCATGCCACTCGGCTCACGTCCCTGGAAGGTCGGATGACCACGGGTGAAGCCGTCATTGCCGATCACGAAGGACGAATTTCGGTCAACGAAACCAACATCAACATCATTCAGGGAGACGTTGGCACGAACGAGGGGGATATTGATGCCCTTCAACAGATCGCCTTGGATCACGAGAACCGCATCGGTGATTTGGAGGCGAAAGTTTCCACCCTCCGTCCCCATGGTTCGGCCAAGTTTGATCCCTACGATCCCGCCAATGCCGGCCAACTCAATTACACCTGGACGGTTCCACCCTTTGTGGACACTATTTTATTGACGATCATTGGCGGAGGGGGTGGTGCTGCCGAGCGTGGCCCCAACCTTCCCGAGGACGATTACGCTGGCGGTTCGGGCGCCGCGCATTGGAAACAAAGGGTGGTTGGTTTGACCCCAGGTGATTTGGTTTCCATTTCCATTGGTGCTGGCGGTCTCTCCGTCTCCGGCGCCGGAGCCCAAGCGGGCGATGGTGGCGAAACCAAAATTACGATTTTGGCTTTGGGCGGTAGCTTGACGGCTGCCGGTGGTGCCGGGGGCCTCGCTGGGAACCTCTACGGGGGTACGCCCGGTGCAGACGGATATCCAGCCCAAGGTCCTGTTCTCCGCCTGAATGGAAACGGTTCTTCGGACGCTCTTTTCCCGGGCGCAGATGGCATGGTGCTTGTGGAATGGTGATTCCTCATTCCTACACTACGAAATGAAGCCAATGTAACGCTTTTTTCGCCGCCCCCCTTGCCGGAATCCGACTTTCTAGGCTAGAATCCTTAGACTTCAGGCGTTTTTAGGAACCTGCTTCCCCCCCTCCCCCTCCCTTACAACACAGAGACCAACATGCGTTTTGCTTCGCTCCTTCTCTCCTTCACCTTTTTTGCTCCCTTGGCGACGGCGCAGGACTCTGCACTTCAAATCGATAGCTCTCTCTCCAAAACCACAATTAGCTTTCCTTGGAAAAGCGTGATGGCCACCGGGCTGGAATTTACCGCCGAAGCATGGGTTCGAATGAATCCCAACTGTATTTCCGGTTCGACCTGTCTCTTCTCTCGAGTGGATGCTACCGGTGCGGGCGAGGACAAATACCTTTGTGTGGACGCAGACGGAACAGTGCGGCTTCTTTACGCCGGCTCCATTGATAACGAAGTTTTCACCCCCCCGGGCGCTGTGCCCAACGACGAGCAATGGCACCATGTTTCCTTTACCCACCGCACGGATGCCCAGTGGATTATCCACGTTGACGGGAGTCCGGTACTCAATGGCCAAGGGAAAGGATACCCCATCTATTTTTCCGCTGGCGTGGACACCAAAATTGGGGACGGAACGGGATGGCAGATTTCGGAAATCCGGATCTCGGATACCGACCGCTATCTTGCTGGCTCCTTTGTCCCGGACGAGACCTTGGGAGGGGACTCTAATGCCATCTTGCTCCTCCACTTCGACGAGGGCTCCGGTACTACCGTCTCCCACGACTCCACAACCGGCAACAGTACCGCCCAGACCGGCACCATCAGTGGCTATGCCTATTGGATCTCTGGCCAGCACGGTGACACTGACATGGATGGTGCGGGAGATGATTCCGAACTTGCTGCCGGCACCCTCCTCTTTGATCAGGATACCGACGATGATGGCATCTCGGATGGTGTCGAACTCGCTTCATGTGTGGACCCCCTCAACTTGGACACCGATGGTGATGGCCTTCAGGACGGCACCGAAACGGGTCGTTCTGGCGGACAGCCTGGGGATTCCACCCTTTGCATTGATGGTACCGACCTCAATCTCTTCATTCCGGACGGTGACCGTGGCCAGACCACGACCGACCCCTGTGACGATGACAGTGACGATGACGGCCTCTTGGATGGCACCGACGAGGACGCGAACGGTGATGGAGTTTGGCGACTTGGGACGGGCGAAACCGACCCCAACGCGGCTGACACCGACCGAGACGGCATTCAGGATGGCACCGAGCAGTCCTTAACTTCCGCCAATGGTTCCGGCACCGACCCTTCCGTTTTCGTTCCGGACGCAGACCCCTCGACCTATACCGACCCTCTCAACCCGGATACGGACGGTGGTGGAATCAAGGACGGCAACGAGGACATCAACGGTAATGGCGCTTTGGACTTGGCGACCGAATTGGATCCCACCAAGTGGGGCAATTGGGATGACCTTGTTCTGCTGACCAACCGAACGAATACGTGGCAGATCGGCGGGCCGGTTTACCTGGATGTTTCCGGTTGCTTCCCGGGCGCGATGGTCGCCATGATGTACGGCTTCAATGGCTACGGCCAAAACTACTTTAGCGGCATGGACATTACGTTAGTCCT
>CAYXFZ010000012.1:32007-34000 GCA_964464385.1 uncultured Planctomycetales bacterium | reverse complement strand
CCCACAAAGTACGGGGCAGAACGGGGCGTCCGGGAAGCAATGCGCGGACCAAGAAGTAACAGGCCATGGGTACCAAGGCACCGCCGAGAAAGGTCATGCTTTCACTTCCTCCAAGCGCCAATCCTGAGGACGAAAATCTGCCATCATGCGAAACCACAAGAGCCATTGCGCTTTCGTTTCCCGCAGGACTCGCGCCCGCTCCGTTCCCTTGAGAAGCCCTTCTCGGTTGCGTTCCCGAACCCAACGCTGAAATTGCGGAGCGGTGCCGGAGGCATCACTCGGATCCACAATGAGGAGGGCCCGGGGCGCCAGGGCGTAGTTCAACAGGAGGTACCACCGGGCCCGCGGGCTGGTGGTGCGCATGGGCTCGGAGGGCAATAACAAAATGCGCGCATCCCGGGGGGTAGTGGCCCGAACCTCTTCCACGAAGGCGAGGAATTCCGGATCCAACCAAGGGGGCCAGCCATGACCCCCGATGGGAAAGGGTGCCAAGCCCGCTTCACGCGTGGCCTCCATGCTCAGCAGGGGAACGCAGTCGAATACCAACTTGCCGCGCATGAGTTCAGCGGTGCGGGTCAAGGAGACGTGTGTGTACTGGGAATCGTTGGCGTTCAGCACCAGATCCGTAGCCTGCGTGGCCGCAGCAAGGGCGGTGTCATGAAAACTGACTCGATCTTGTTCCGCTTGCTCCAAGAACACAGCGGCCTCTTTTCGAAAGCGGGGTTCATGGATGCGCAGGCTGGCCCCATGTTCCAAGAGAAGGAGGCCGAGGGCCAGACCCGGAGATTCCAAACTCAGCCGGGATTCGTCCTCATCGGCTAGTCCCCAGAGGGCAACCATTCGCTTCTGGGCTTGCATAGGACGCTGAAACCCGGTTTTCCACATGCCAAGAATGCTCTCGGCGGCCAGTTCGGGCCGGTAGCGAACTCGCGGATAGGTTTCCGTGTCCGGGGAGAAGCCGGTGCCGGCAGCAATACTCAGGGCCGTGCCCAAAAAGAGCAGGATGGGCAGGGCAGCCAACCGATGGGCTCTCTCCAGGAATCCCGGAGCGGGGTCTTGCGCGGCCAGAGGTTCCACGAGAATGGGATTCTAGGTCCCCTCGGCGTTAGGTTCTCCTTGTGAAAGGGGAACGAACGCCACTCCCTTGGCTTGTTCTTGGGGCCGCCCCAGCGGGGCTGGCCCTTTGGTGCGTGGGGGACGGCGTTTTCAGACCGAATGATTTGCTCTTGGCGTCGGCCGTTCCCCTTCTCGTGGGCTTGGTTGCCGCTTGGATCCCGGCCCGGACACCTTGGCGCGTGTCCCCCGTCTACCCTCTCGTTCTTTTCATTGCGGGTTGGTTGGCTTCCATCCTGGTCCTTTCCTTTCCCCAGACCAACGATGAGGCCGCCTACCTTCTGCAAGCGGATCTTTTTGCCTCGGCTCAGTTGGTGGAGCCCTTGGTCCCCCCGGGCTGTCCCGAGGGTGTGGCTCACTGCCCGACTCACCGCCGACAAATCTTCGAAGATGCCGCGGCCGGGGTGCGTTTCGCCAAGTATCCGCCCGGAACTGCCCTGGCCATGGCCCCCTTCCAATGGTTGGGATTTCCCGCCTTGGCCAGTCTGCTTTCGGGCTTGGCCTCTCTTTTGCTTTTGGCCAAGATTGCCGAAATCCTCCAACTTCAGGATCGGGGCCGTGCCGGTTTGCTCCTTGCCGCGGCGCCCTTCTTTCTCCTTGTCCAAGGTTCTTTTCAATCGGAAGCCTTCACTCTGCCGGCCGCCTTGGCCGGCTGGTTGTGCTTATTGCGGTGGCGGTATCGCGGTGAGGCTGCTGCCGGCGTAGGGATCGCTGCCGGTTGGATCTTTCTTTGCCGTCCTTTGACTGGAGTGGTCTTCGCCCTTGCCGCCTTGCCTGGTTTGATGACGACACCTCATCGCAACCGTCGCATGGCCGGAGTGACTGCCGCGGTTCTGGGGGATCCTCTGGGCGCTGCCCGGGGTCGTCGTTTGACAACATA
>CAYXFZ010000012.1:0-31997 GCA_964464385.1 uncultured Planctomycetales bacterium | reverse complement strand
TCCTCTACCAAAAGTTGCAAACCGGTTCCTTCTTTCTTTCTCCCTATGAGTTGTATGCCGAGCGCTTTGGCCCTTGGGATCAGGATGGCATGCCCTTGGATGTGTACGGTCAGGGAGAATTTTTGTTGGGTTTGGCTCGACAAGCGGGACGATGGTCGGTCACTTTGTTTGGCACCCTCGGGGCGATCGGTCTTGGCTTGGCCGGACTCCTTCGGTTGCGCCAAAAAGATGGCGGCTTTGCTCTGCTCTTCACTTTCTTTTTGCCGGTTGCCTATGCCTTTCACTGGTATCCCGGGCACGCCGGCTACTTGGGCCCGCTCTATGCCTACGAAACCTTGGGTGTGTTGACGGTGGGGGCCGTGGCCATGCTGACTCAAGTCAGTGACCGTTGGGCGCGCGGTTTGGTTGCCGCCGCCCTGGTTTCCGGTCTGGTCCTCTTTGTGCACCGTCTGGATCAGGCCCGGGATGTGGCCCACTTGCGGGCCGCTCCCTTGCAGGCCGCCGAGTCTACGCTTGGACTTCCCGCAAATGCCCTGATCCTCTTGCCTCCGGACCCGGGGGCAGGCAAGTGGTTGCTCCCTTCGCGGCCGCCCTTTGCCGAGGACGCTTGGGTGTTCTTGCGGGCCTTGCCCTCTCCTGGTGTGAATGAAACTGTCTTGCAAGCCATGAAGCTGGGCGAAAGGCCCCGTTATCGTTTCCAGCCTGGGGATGCCCTCATCCCTGGCGCGGATCGTTCCCGCGATCGCCTGATTCCAGACTCATGATGCCTCAATCCCGATTTACTGCCCTCCTTCTCAGCGTTGGCACTCTCTTTGGAACGGCCTGTGCGACCGGTCCGGAGGCCCAGTTCCATTACGCGTCCACCGGTTCTTGGGTGGCTGACCACCCCACAGGACAGGGCAATGCCTCCTCTCCCACGTGGTCTGCGCCGGCCTCCGCCGGCCAAATGTTGACTCTGACCAGGAACGAACCCATCCATTTGCACGCAAACCGAGAGCAGTGGATCTTTTTCTTGGCTGGCCACGGCAACTTATTCGTGGGTCCGGAAGGGGCCGGTTTTTCCGCCACTTCGGCCATGGTGCGGTATCCGATTTCTGCCGGCGATGTCTTTTTGATTCCCCGCCAAACGGCTCACAGTTTTCAGGGGGTGGCCAGTTTCTTTTTGATTCATTCGCCGGGCTTGTTGCCAGACGAAACGGATTTTGTCGAGCCGTAGCCAAGGTTGACTACGACCATTCCGCTTTGTCGGGCCAGGGTGACCTCTCTTTCCTCATTGCGGAAGTGGTAATCCCCGAGGGGAAGAGGCCCCAGTTTGGCTTCGCCATTTTCATCCGCCAAGATTAGCGGCAAGGCTTGCTGTCCTGGGAGTCGGTTGCCATGGAGCAAAGTGTTGGGTTTCAAGCCAAGCACTTGGAAGAAAATGCTGGGAACTTGGTGAGTCCCTTCGTCGGTGAGTTGAGCCAAACGCCAGATTGGATTGGGGGGAAGGCCCGGGGCAAAGACCTCAAATTGATCGAAACCGGATTGAACCCCGACGAGATGGGCTTGGCCTTGGGAATCGGTGATGCCCAGGAAAGGGGCGAGACCGGGATCTTGGCTGGAACGGGCCAGGACCACGGCACCCACCAAGGGGAGATCCTGGCTATCGCGAAGTTGAAAGTTGCGGTCGGTTTCCCGCAGGGGCTGGAGGCGGCCCTCAACCAAGGATTCTCGAGGGTGCAACCGAAATGGCCCGCCCTGGGGAGAATCAAAAGCGGGCGGCAAAGCAGGATGGGCATTCGTGGCCGAAGCATGGACGCGATAGGGAGGCGTACCGCGTACTTGGAATCGCGCCACGCCGTCCTGGTCCGTGAGCGCAACCTGCAGTTCGGGTTGCAAGAGCACCACTTGGCCGTCGGCAAAGGGGGATCCATCTGGGTAGGTCAGGAGGATCTGAATTTCGTGGCTGTTGCCTCGGGATTGGGCTGCAGGGAGGGCAGTGTCGGTTTGCTGCCAGTCCAAGGGGGTGGTTTGCTCGAGGCCTTGGCTGATGACCAATGTGAGAAGCACGACCAAGAGGGGCGAGCAGAGGAGGAGGAGCCGACGGACCATCTCGTTTAGCGAGAAGAGGGTAGGGGGTCGTGGGAGGAGACTTCAGCCAGTTGAAAATCAACTGTGAGATCGTCGCCGGCCCGGAGGGCGAGGGTGCGGCGGGCCAGACCGAGTGGAGTTGGGTCGCCCTGAAGAGGGTTGGCTAGGGCCGCCCATCCTCGGGGCCAGCGGGCGCCCCGATCCACCACCAACCAATAATCATCAGGATCCACTCCGGCGAATCGATAGCTCCCTTCTTCCTTGGTCTGAGTAGAACGCATCCGGCGAACCATGCTGCGCCAACCCAGGAGAGGACTGATCCCCGAGGACAAATCCTGCGGTACCAGGAAGAGGGTCAGACCCGATGCTGGTTGGCCCCCTTGGAACACTTGCCCCTGGACTTGGGCCAACTCTTGTAACTGCAAGTGCAGCGTGACTGGGGTAGTGGCGGAAGTCTCCACAACGACGCCAGCGACTCGGGCGAGCCCTGCGCCGTTGCCAAAACTGAAAGCCGAGCCGGCGTGGTCGCCATCCACAGGGCGCAGAATGAGTTCATACATGGCCGGAAAAAGATTGTGAAAGGTGAAATCGCCTTGTTCGTTTACCCAAGTGTCGAGAGGGTCCATTCCGGGTGTCACGGCCGTGACTTTCAATCGCGGAAAGGGCGTTCGGTCGCCCAGGATTTGTCCGTGAATGCCGGACGAGGCAAGCAAATGCAATACTTCTTCATGGCCGCCGGGTTTGAGAACGAATTCTTTGCCTGCAACAGGGGAGAGGTTTGGGGCAAAGGCCATCAATTGGAAATCCGCCAAGGGAAGGCCAGGGAAATGAAAACTCCCGTCGCTGGAGGTGGTCGTCCGCCCTTGCATCCAGCCCCTTTGCAAGGTAATGGCGGTGGTGTCACGACGTCCGGGGCGGGCCGTACCCAAACGTCGCAAAAAAACTCGGGCATCCGCCTTGGGCAGGCCATCTTCCGCGAAGACTTGTCCGTGCACCATGGAACCCGGTTGCAAAACCAAGTCGAAGGGGCCGGAATTTGTCGTTCCTTCTTCCGTGAGTTTGAAGGCGGAGCTCCAACTCGGCAGAAGGTCGTCCGCCCAAGCCACCAACCGAAAGCGGCGCGACCACGTGGCCGACCAGTCAGGAAACAAAGAAAAATTCCCCGCCTCGTCCGAGAGCGCACTCCCTTGATCCGGCAAGGAGGTCGGGATTCCGCTGCGCAAATCCCGGCTATGTCGCACCAAAACCAAGCGCACTTTGCCACCGACCACCGGGTGCCCGGCGGGGTCGGTCAACTGCCCCTGCAGAGATGTTGCTGGGTTCAGGGTGACCAACAACTCCTGACTTCGATCGTGGATGGCAACTCGAGTCGGCAAATATCCCGGGGCAGCCACCCGCAGGACGGGTCCTTGCAAGAACTCCGGCGCATCCAGGGCAAACCTCCCTTTCTCATCCGTGTGCGCGAAGGAGTCCAGCTGATCTCTGGCCTCCAACAGAATTTGGGCCGTCCCGATTGGGCCCTGCGAAAGATCCAGAACCCGTCCTCGAATGGGATGGCTGGGCACCATTTGCAGGACCTGATTAGGCAAGGTATCGCCATCTCCAACCTGCAAAGTGGGGGAGCGGGCAGGGAGCCATCCCGGAAACCGAACTCGCAAATGCAGATGGCCGACGGGCAAGTGCTCCAAGGCGAAATCCCCCCCGTTTTGAGTCGTTCTTTCAAACCCAGGCAAGCTTGGCCATTCGCTGGGGTCATCCGCCGAAAAGGCCAGGGAACTGGGCTCGGGTATCACCCGAATTTGAGCGCCTGCCAAGGGTTGTCCGTGATTGCCCAAAACGGTGCCTTGGAGTTGGCCGCCCAGGGTCAAGCGCAAAGTACCCAGATCCCTCGTGCGGCCCGGGTGTGTCATCAGGTTCTCGAGCAGCAGCGGGGCACAGTCAGGAGCAGAAAAGCGCAAGATGTAACGGAGTCCATCTCGAGGCGGTTCGGCAACCAAAAAGGATCCGTCCCGGGTACACGGAAATTGTTGATGCACCGTGGCCGGGGCCTCTTGCAGGGTGCGGTCCAACACCAGGGCCCATCCTGG
This sequence comes from uncultured Planctomycetales bacterium, assembly GCA_964464385.1. Classification (GTDB taxonomy): domain Bacteria; phylum Planctomycetota; class UBA1135; order UBA1135; family UBA1135; genus CAYXFZ01. The sequence goes on along the minus strand of CAYXFZ010000012.1, from coordinate 27,840 downwards.
AGAACCCCAAACCTCCAATTTTCCCTGCTGGGCCGGATTCCCATTCGGCAGCACCAACTTGCCGCGAAAAGCAGGAATCCCCAGTTCAATTTCCGAGGTGAGTGGGCTATCTGCCCCGGCGTCAAGCTCCTGCCTCTCTTGGCTCTCCCCAGAAATGGGAAATTCCGGTTGCGTGGGTCCTCCTTGGTGTTGGGTGGAGGAGATCCTGGATTCCTCCGACTCGGCAGGTGGGTTGGTCTTACCACCGGGCATCATCAGCCAGACCAGCAAGGCCAAGACGATGCCAGCTGCCAAAAGAAGGCGCCGCAACAACATTTCACCCCATGCTACGGGCAGGCATCGGAATCCGTAGAATTCGCCCTCTCATGAGGCTCTCAGAACAATTGTTCGTCACCTTTCGCGAGGAACCGGCCGATGCCGAAGTCCGGTCGCATGCCCTGATGGCGAAGGCCGGTTTCATCCACAAGCTGGCCGCCGGGATTTATGTTTATGGACCCTTGATGCGCCGAGTTCTGTTGCGCATCGAGGACATCGTGCGCTCGGAGCATGATCAGGCAAACTGCCAAGAAATTCTGATGCCTGCCATTCAACCCAAGGATCTTTGGGTGGAGTCCAGCCGGTGGGATCGATATGTCGGGGATGGCATCCTCTTTCACTTCAAGGATCGCCGTGGCGGAGAAATTTGTCTCGGGCCCACCCATGAAGAGGTCGTGACTTCTTTCGTGCGCCGCTTCATTCAGTCACACAAGCAACTCCCCATCACTCTGTATCAAATTCAAACGAAGTTTCGCGACGAGATTCGCCCTCGTTTTGGTCTCATGCGGGGCCGCGAGTTCATTATGAAGGACGCCTACTCCTTTGATGTCGATGCCGATGCGATGCAGGCATCCTATGAAAAGATGCGCGAAGTCTATCGCAACATCTTTGGCCGTTGCGGCCTCCACTTTTCCTCCGTAGAGGCGGACTCCGGGGCCATTGGTGGATCCGGCTCAGAAGAATTCATGGTGGACGCCGAGACTGGCGAGGACGCAATTGCCGTTTGTCCGGAAACGGGCTACGCAGCCAACATCGAAAAGGCGGTGTCCCAAATTCCTGCACCGGCGGTGCCGCCTGCCCAGGTGCCCATGCATGAAGAGGCCACTCCCAGCGCCAAGTCTTGCGAGGACTTGCGCTCATTGTTTCCCGAGGTTCCCTTGGACCGGATGCTGAAAACGGTTCTCTATCGCGTTCTTCATGACCAAGAAGAGTCCACCCTTGCCGTGCTTTGTCGGGGCGATCGCGAAATCAACGAAGTCAAGTTGCTCAATCATTTGGGCGCAAGCCACGTCGAGTTGGCGGACGAGGGCCGAGTCCGGGCCGTGACTGGGTCGGATCCGGGCTTCGCTGGCCCGATGGGTTTGCAGGGCGAGGTCCGTTTGTTGGCCGACTTGTCCATTGCAGGTGTCGAAGGTTTTTTGTGTGGGGCCAACAAAACCGATGCCCATTTCCTAGACGTGTATTTTGGCCGCGATCTTGACCAGCCTGAAACCGTGGATCTCGGCGTTGTCCAAGAGGGGGACTCCACCGCCGATGGCCAAGGCAAGATTCAAATCACCCGCGGAATTGAAGTCGGCCACATCTTCCAGTTGGGTACCAAGTATTCCGAGGCCATGGACGCCCACTTCACGGACGAGGATCAGAATCGGCAACCCCTTTGGATGGGTTGTTATGGCATTGGTGTGAGTCGTGTTGCGGCTGCCGCGATCGAGCAAAACCACGACGACAACGGCATGATCTGGCCCCTCCCCATTGCCCCCTTTGCGGTCACTTTGCTGCAGTTGAAGTCCGGGGATGAGGTTCAAGATTCTCTCTCTGCCGAAATTGTGGACAAGCTCGAGGCCGAGGGCGTGGATGTCCTATGGGACGATCGCCGCAAGGTGAGTCCGGGCGCAAAATTCAAGGACGCCGACTTGGTGGGCATCCCATTGCGCATTGTGGTGGGCCGAGATGCTGGCGAACGCAAGGTCGAGTGGAGTCTGCGAGTGGGCGGCGACCGGGAGGTTCTGCCCGTGGAAGAGGCGCTGGGGCGCGTTCGAGAGGCCATTGCCAAAGCAGGCCGATCATGAGACTCCTCAGCCTTCTTTTTGTGGGGATATTCGCTTGTTCCGATAGGGACGGCATTCCCTGGCAGGAGGCTCAGAATTACTTGGAGCAAACGATTAAGGTCCGAGGCCAAATCGTGCGCACCCACAACAGCGGCAAGGCTTGCTTCTTGAATTTTGACAAGGACTGGCAGGGAAAGTTTCATTTGGTTCTTTTCCCCTCCTCCTTTCCGGATTACCCTCTCCCCCCTGAAGATTTTTTCTTGGGCCGTGAGGTATTGGTGCGCGGGAAAATCGGCGAGTACAAGGGAACACCTCAGATGAAGGTCGAGTCCCCAGAACAATTTTTGGAGGTGGATGGGCGTACGGATTTGTTGGCCGCCATCCAGGTCGCCCCCGGAATTCGAGGTTTGTTGCCCCGAGCCGACGGTACGAATGTTCGCCTAGTCTCTTGGAATCTGAAAAACTTTTTTGATGAAGAGGATGATCCTTGGCGGCAGGACGAACGCACGAATCCTGCTTCCGTTTCCTCCGCTCGATCGGCCCGGATCGCTGCCGTGATCCGCGAGTTGGATGCGGATCTCCTCTGTTTGCAAGAGGTTGAAAACCGTTTTCATCTGGAACAGTTTGTTCGCAAACATTTGCCAGACTTGCATTACGAAGTGGTGTTGCTGGAGGGTAATGATGGGCGAGGCATTGATGTTGCAGTGCTTTCCAGGCTTCCCATTCGGAGTTCCACCAGTTACCGCCACCTTGAATTTCCAACCCAGACTGGCGGCAGCCAGCGCTTCTTCCGTGACCTCTTGCGCGTGGATCTCGGTCCACCTTTGTCTGCCTCGGTCTTCGTCGTGCATCTCAAGTCCCAGATTGGCGGAGATTCTGCGGACCGTTCCCGTGAAGCCGAAGCTCTGGGTATTGCCAGAGTCTTGGGGGAAGCCTTGCAGGCGAATCCCCGACTTCGGGCAGTGCTCATAGGTGATTTCAATGAAGTCTTAGGGGAACCCACCTTGGATATTCTTTTGGCCACGGGCCTCTCGGATCCGTTTCCTCCAGATGCGGGGCCAACCTACAACCGACAGCCCTACTTGACGCGCATTGACTACGCTCTGGTTTCCCCTGCGGTTGCTCCGCAAGTGATGGGCACTCTGATTTACAACAAGAGTGGGGCCGTGAAGATCGAAAATGCAAGCGACCACTATCCCGTGGTCTTGGATTTGCGCTGTCCTTAGGCTCAGTTCCAGGGGGCGGAATAGCTCTGGCTAGCGGCAACTGCGAAATCCCTTTGGTTGCGGGAGTTTTCCTCCAGCAGTTTCAGGACGCCTTCGGCCCTTTGCTTCACCCGTAAATCCTGAAAGAGCAGGTATTTTTCCGCCATGGGAATGGGCAGGGCGATGAGGAGCATGTCCACCAGCCAAGCCGTCGAAGCAGTCGGATCCAAGACTGCATCATCGCCGGCGAGTTGCTCTAGCCCTTGGTGCAGTCGGCGGCGGAGTTCTGGTTCGGTTTCGAGGTCGAGCTGAATTTCGTCCAGGGTGTCCACCCGCACCTGTCTCCAGGCCGTCTCCACTTGGCATTCTTCCACAATGCGAGCCCGATCGAGGCCGCGGACGAGAATGTTGAGGCGAGGGCCCTTGAGGGCCGTGGTGTGCACAATTTCCCCAAGTCCGGCCACGTCATGAACCTTGGGGACTTCGAAGTAATCGGATTCCCAGCCGCCCTCCAACAGACCAACGACGATCTTGTTGGTTTGGGTTTTCCGGCAATGCGCCATCATCTCGAGATAGCGCGGCTCGAAAATATGGAGGGGCAACATGGCCCCCGGGTAGAGGAGCACGTTGGGCAGAGGGAAGAGAGGGAGGAGTCCTGGCATGGCCCTTCTAGGCAGACCAACCCGAGGCAGAGGGCTGAGACGAAAATCGCCGGGTTCTTGGACGGGCCCTTTTAGCGGGCTTGCGCCTCTGGATTACCCAAAACAAGCCCAGAAGGGTCCGATTTTTTCCACCTTTTGCCGAATTCTTCAAGGCTGTCCTGAATTCGGTCGGCCGGGAGACGGTATTGAATGTTTTCGTGAAAATAACGGAGTAAAAAAGGATTCTCCTGGGCCAATTCCAGCCGCTTGGCCATCCCCCGTTCGGCGGCATTGACAAGAACGGCCGAGGCTCTGGCCGGATCAAATCCTGGGCGGCCGATCCAGCCGGCATACACAAAGGGCAATCCGGTGAGGGCCTGCCAAGCTTCGCCCAAATCTAAGGTGCGTTCCGCGGGGAAATCCTGGGCCGCGGCCAATGCCGGGTCGCCGATCCGCAAGCGGGCATCGGCGTCCTGGGAGTCCGGCGGCAAGAGAGTTGGGGCTATGCCGTAGGAATCCTGCAAAATGATGTGGGTCAGGGCCTGTCCGGTTCGACTGTCCGAGTCCAGGGCCAAGGTCTGGATTTGCGAGGGATCCGTGAGGCCCTGCCGCAGAAAAAGAAGCACGGAGCGAACCGGCCCTGCGGAGGCAATGACCGGCCCTTCTCTCCAAAGTGCGCACCGGGGATCCTCTACGGTGAGAATGGAAGAGGCTAGGGCCACATCCAAGTCGCCACGAGTCAGTCGTTCGACCAGCTCAGAGGGGGGTGCAAGAAAAAGTTGAACCCCGGGGTCCTCGGCCAGGCCCTCCGTCAGGGGTAATGCCACCTGGTAGGGAACCGAGCCAACGCGCAGCATCAGACTGCCACCGAGGCGCGCTGATTCGTTTCCGTCTCAGGGAATTCGCGCAAGGTTTGATAGAGGGTGTCCCGTTCCACTGGGATGCGGCCAGCTTCGCGCAGAATGTGATGGATGGCCGCGCGGTTCAATTCTTGGGGCGTGTCCGCACCGGCATCGTGGTAGATTCGTTCCACCGAAACGGTGCCGTCAAAGTCGTTGGCACCATGCACGAGGGCGGCCTGCGCCACGGGCAGCCCCAACATGATCCAGTAGGCCTTGATGTGGGGGATGTTGTCCAGGAAGAGGCGGCCGATGGCAATGGAGCGCAACCGTTCCTGCGGAGAAGGGAAGGGCAGGTCGGCAAGCCCGGTGTTGGCGGGATGGAAGGCCAGAGGGACGAAGGTCTGAAATCCTCCAGTTTCATCCTGCAGTTCACGCAGGAGGCGCAAGTGTTCGACGCGTTCCTCCAAAGTTTCCGTCATGCCGTACAACATAGTGCAGTTGGTGTGGAAACCTGCTTGGTGGAGATCCTTGGCAAGTTCCAACCAGCGGGAGGAGGGCTTTTTCTTGGGCCAAAGTGCGGACTGCAATCGGTCCGAAAAAATTTCCGCACCGCCGCCGGGCAAACTGTCCAAACCAGCTTCTCGTAAATCATCCAAGACCTCGGTCAGGGGTTTGTCAGCCAACTTGAGGATTTGGTCAATTTCGACCATGGTGAAAGCCTTAACGTGAATCTCGGGCCGGGCGGCCTTGGCTGCGCGCAAAATATCCAGATAGTATTTATAGGGAAGGGCCGGCCAGACGCCCGCAACCATGTGCACTTCGGTGGCCTCGGGATTGGATTCGGCGATAGCCTCATGCACTTGATCGGGAGTCATGCAATAGGCGCCGTCGTCATTGGGGCGCCGTTGGAATGCACAAAAGCTACAAAATTTGTTGCACCAATTTGTGTAATTGACGTGGACATTGACGTTGTAGAACGTCCGGTTTCCATGCTTGGCCTCGGCGACTTCATTGGCCAGGAGGCCAAGCAGGGTGAGGTCTGGCGAACGGTACATCCGCATGCCATCGTCTGGGGTCAGGCGCTGTTGTCCGCGGACGGCGGTGGGAATGCCAGCCAAGCCCACCTTGGCGGCACGATCTTCCAATTCCTCGAGAGGGATGAGCACACCGCTCATTTTAGGGAAGGGCGGGCCGTTGGGTCGAGAAGGAAATGGGAGGAGTGAGGAACCAGCTTAAAACTGCTCATTCTCCGTGGAGCCCGCCATGGCCGTTGTGGCACTTTTGCCCTGGGTGATGGCCTGTTTGACGGCGTCAAAATAGCCCGTGCCGATTTCATGCTGATGGCGGGTGGCCGAGTATCCTTGGGCTTCGCTGGCGAATTCCGCTTGTTGCAGTTCTGAGTATGCGGCCATCCCGCGATCCCGGTAGCCTTGGGCCAATTCAAACATGCCGTGGTTGAGGGAATGAAATCCAGCCAAGGTGACGAATTGGAATTTGTAACCCATGGCACCCAGTTCCCGCTGAAATCGCTTGATGTCGGCGTCGTCCAACTTGGATTTCCAGTTGAAGGAAGGTGAGCAGTTGTAGGCCAGTAACTTGTCCGGATACGCTTCGTGAATTCGATCCGCGAAAAGTTGGGCCTCGGCGAGATTGGGCTCGGAAGTTTCACACCAGAGCAGGTCTGCGTAAGGGGCATAGGAAAGTCCCCGAGAAATGGCTTGCTGGATTCCCGGGTTGACCACGAAGAATCCTTCCTCTGTGCGATCCCTCGTGAGGAAAGCGTGGTCCCTCTCGTCAATGTCGGAAGTTAGCAAGCCTGCGGCATTGGCGTCGGTTCGGGCGATGAGAAGGGTGGCCACACCAGAAACATCGGCTGCTAGGCGGGCGGCGTTTAGGGTGGTGATGAAATTGGAAGTGGGCACCAAGACTTTGCCACCCAGGTGGCCGCATTTTTTCTCTGAAGCCAGTTGATCTTCAAAGTGAACGCCGCCGGCCCCGGCCTCGATGAGGGCCTTCATGAGTTCGAAAGAATTCAGTGGACCGCCAAAACCGGCCTCGGCATCGGCAACGATGGGGGCCATCCAGTGGGTGTCGGATTTTCCCTCCATGTGGTCGATCTGGTCCGCACGGAGCAAAGTGCGATTGATGCGCCGAACCAGTTCCGGAACGCTGTTGGCTGGGTAGAGACTTTGGTCGGGATACATTTGGCCGGCTACGTTTGCGTCGGCGGCCACCTGCCAGCCACTGACGTAGATGGCGGGAAGCCCAGCCCGGACCTGTTGCATGGCTTGGTTTCCCGTCAGCGCACCGAGACCATGCACGTAATCTGTTTCCTGCATCAATTGCCAGAGCCGGTCCGCTCCCGCCTCGGCCAGACTGTGGCGCACTACGACGCTACCACGCAAGCGGCCAACTTCTTCGATGGAGTAACCGCGTTCTATGCCTGCCCAACGGGTGGGTCCGATGCCACCGTCGGGAAAATCAAGGGGTGCATTGTCGTTGTCCTGAATCATGATGGGAGTGGGGAATGGGAGAGTGTTTGGTAGGCGGGAAGGGTCAGGAATTCCTCGAACTCGTCCCTCAGAACGAGATTCAGTAGGAGATCCGCGGCGGTCGTGAGGGCGTCCGTGGGACGCTCCAATTGTCGGAACTGATCTCCAATTAAGGTGAGCTCTTCGTCCATGATTTCGTGAATCAAGTGGGCGTCCACGGTCCGGCCATCTTCCAGCTCGGTTCCGTGCCGGCGCCACTGCCACACCTGAGCACGGGAGATTTCAGCCGTGGCCGCATCTTCCATGAGGCCATAAAGTGGGACACAGCCAACCCCGCGCAACCAAGCTTCCAGATAGAGGGTGCCGATGTGGAGGTTTTGGCGCAGGCCAGCTTCGGTGACGGGACCGGAGGGAACAGTGAGGAGATCTTCCGCGTTGACTTGAACGTCCTCACGCAGAACCTGTTGCTGATGGTCTTCCGTGAAAACGGCCTGAAATTCTTTGCGGGCGATGGCGACTAAGGCGGGGTGGGCTACCCAGGTTCCATCATGTCCATTCTCTGCTTCGCGTTTTTTGTCGGCATGGACCTTCTCCATGGCCGCGGCGTTTCGCTCCGGGTCGTTCTTGATGGGAATCTGGGCGGCCATCCCACCCATGGCATGGGCACCACGACGATGGCAGGTGCGAATGACCAGTTGGCTATAGGAATGTAGGAAGTGTTGGTCCATGCCAACGAGGTTGCGATCCGGTAAAACGAAACTAGAATCGTTGCGAAATTTTTTGATGAAGGAAAAAATATAGTCCCAGCGTCCGCAGTTGAGTCCGGCGCTGTGATCTTTCAACTCCCAAAGGATTTCATCCATCTCGAAGGCGGCGAGAATGGTCTCCAAAAGAACCGTGGCCTTGATGGTGCCAACAGGGAGGCCCAAGGCTTTCTGTGCGGCCAAAAACACATCATTCCAGAGTCGGGCCTCGGCGTGGTTCTCCAGTTTTGGCAGGTAAAACCAAGGACCCAATCCACTCGCAACCAAGGCGTGGGCGTTGTGAAAAAAGTAGAGGCCAAAGTCGAACAGAGCGGCTGACATGGGCTCCCCGTCCACCAGGAAATTTTGTTCTACCAAGTGCCAGCCGCGCGGTCGGACCAACAGGACCGCCGGGTTCTCCACTAGGGCATAGCTCTTGCCGGTTTCGGGATGGATGAAGTCCACCTTGCGGCGGATGGCATCGTGCAAATTGGCTTGGCCTTGCAGGATGTTTTCCCAAGTGGGGGAGGTGGAATCCTCAAAATCGGCCATGAAGAGATCCGCTCCACTGTTGAGGGCATTGATGACCATCTTGCGATCTACCGGGCCGGTGATTTCGATGTGCCTCTTCAGCAGGGGCAAGGGCACCGGGGCGATGGTCCAGTCCGACTCTCGAATCTCTCGCGTTTCTGCCAGAAAGTCGGGCCGCACGCCTTGATCCAACTTCTCTTGCACCCGGACCCGATCTTCCAGGAGTTGCCATCGCCTGGAGCCAAATTGCCTTTCCAGTTCGGTCAGGAAACCGACCGCTTCAGGGTTCAGCATGGAGGGATTGCTTGGGATCATCACCGGGCCGACAAGTTAACAGTGTTATCCTGCTTCCGCAAGCCATCCCCAATGGTTGAAAAAACACCTTTTTTTAGGAACTCGGTTATGGTGAATCGAGGGCCATCCCCGGCCTTTCCCTCTTCCCACCCCTTCACCCTCCGGCCATCCTCATGTCCCGATTGTTTTTCTTTGCACTCGTCCCTCTTCTGGCCCCCACGGCAACGGCCCAAAGCGGCAACTGGGGCCCCCTCTACCAATTTGATGGTGCGAGTGGTGGTGATGTGTTGGGTACCTCTGTTGCTTCGGGTGACATCAATGGCGATGGAGTTTCTGACCTCGTCGCCGGCAGTCCATCTGCGAGCCCCTCAGGGTTGAACAGGGCTGGATCGGTTTTTGTTTGGTCTGGCGCGGATGGCTCCCTTATTTATCAAGTCGATGGTGCCTTGAGTGGTTCGGTTTTGGGTCAGTCTGTTGGTGTAGTTGGGGACCTCAATGGTGACAATTGTTCCGAATGGATTGTCGGGGCCCCGGGCGAAAATTCGAACACAGGGTCTGCCCGAGTTTATTCAGGGAGCGATGGAAGTTTGCTTTTTCGGTTTGACGCGACTACTCAAGGAGATTTCTTAGGAAGTGCCGTTTCGGGAGCTGGCGACGTCAATATGGATGGCACTCCTGATTTCATTGTGGGATCCTCTTTGGCCGATCCTGGTGGCAATGGAAATGCAGGCATTGCCTACGTTTGGTCTGGATCGGATGGAAGTTTTTTGTACCAATTTAAGGGGAGTAGCCCTTTAGAATACTTTGGCCGGGATGTTGATGGTGCCGGCGACGTGAATGCTGACGGTTTTGCTGATGTCATTGTTGGTGGCTGGGGTTCTGGAAGTGGACACGCTTCAGTTTTCTCTGGAATGGATGGATCTCTTTTGTATCGCATGGATGGGCAAAATAACGAGGGACTGGGCTATTCGGTTTCGGGTTGTGGAGATTTGAATTCAGATGGGTATTCGGATTTCATGGCAGGTGCTGTGAATGCCTCCCCTGGTGGTTCTTTTTCTGGTTCCACCTATGTTTGGTCCGGTATTGACGGCTCCCTCCTTTACCAATTCGATGGCACATCCACTTACGAGTATCTGGGTTCGGCTTTGTCCAGTGCCGGAGATTCGAACGGAGACGGGATTGCCGACCTCTTGGTTGGCTCTCCAGCCATTGACTGGTTGACACCGGGTTCTGCAGGTCTTTATTCGGGCGCAGATGGAACCTTGATCCACCGTTTCGTTGGCGGTGCGAATGGGGATGCTTTTGGCTGGTCGCTCTGTGGAGTAGGAGATTTGAATGGAGACGGCTTGGGGGAAATCATGGCCGGAGCTAAAGATGCGGATCCAAATGGTAATGCGCAAGCAGGCTCGGTTTATGTCTTCGGCTTGCTTCCTTCGGTTCCCCCTATCTTGGCTGTCAGCAATCTCGTTGCCGGACAGAAGGCCACCATTCAGGTGGACAACGGCACGCCGAGACGTTTGGCCTTGGTTGCCTACTCCCTCAAAGGGGGTGGTTCCATCAGCACTCCTTGGGGCACGGCCATGGTGACCCCACCCTTGAATCTGTTGCGTCCTTTGCGTTTGGACGTCAATGGTTCGGCCACAAAGTTTGGCACGATTAGGAATGGCACTTCCGGGACGGCGGTTTGGTTCCAGGCTCTTGACCTGGGTTCCAAATCGCTCAGCAACGGCCTGGCCTTGACCGTGCAGTAGCCGCCCGTTTTCTTCCTAGCCGCAGGAATCATGACTTTCGCGCTACAACGATCAAGAGATTCCGGCCTGCAGGCAACTCTGTAGATCGGGGTGCTGAAACTGATAACCGGAAGCAATCAGTCCCACCGGATGGGCGCGGGTGCTGGCCAAGATGAGTTCGCGGCCCATTTCGCCAAAGACCGTGGTCACCAAGGCTGAGGGCAACTGGATGCGGGCTTTGTGACCCACTTTTTCCGCCAAGAGTTGCACAAATTCACCGTGCGGGACGGGCTCCGGGGTGGCCAGGATGACAGGCCCCCGGGTATCGCTCCCTTGCAAAAGATGCAAAATCGAACCCACGGCATCGGCCAGACTGATCCAACTCATCCATTGGTTGCCATTGCCAAGACGAGCGCCGGCACCGGAGCGAAAAATCGGCAGAAGGCGCGCCAGCATTCCGCCTTCTTCATGCAGAACGACACCCAAGCGCAATTGCACGGTGCGCATGTCCTCAGGAGCGGCCGCTGCCGCTTCCCAAGCAATGCAGGTTTCGGCCAAAAAGCCCGTACCCGGATTGCTTTGCTCCGTCAGCAGGTTTTCGCCCGCGTCGCCGTAAATACCGAGGGCGGATGCCGTCAGGAGCGAAGTAGGAGGGCGTTCCAAGTCCAACAAGGATGCCACCAATTGGCGCGTCCCTAGGACTCGGCTATCTCGAATTCGGCGTTTGCGCTCCTCGTTCCAGCGACCCGCATCCAGGGAGGCGCCCGCCAGATGAATCATGGAATCCAGAGCCTCCAGGGGCGCAGGATTCGGGAGGCCGCTTGCAGGACGCCACTCGACTTCGTCCAACTCCTGGGGTTCGCGCCGAACCAGACGGAGGACCGAATGCCCTCCTTTCTGCAGGGCCGTGACCAAGGCCTTGCCGAGAAAACCCGAGCTTCCGGATACGGCCACCTTCATGACGATGCGTTTGGATGGGGCGCGGGTTGGTTTGACGTGGATAGAGAAACGACAAGTAAAACAGCCATGGGTGCAACGTGCAACAAGAGGCGCGTGAGGCTGACGTCCATCAAATGAATGAAGTTGCCGTCGCGCCAACCACTAGCCAGATACCCGGCCGCCGCTACGCCAATGCCCAGGATGAGCCAGAGACCCAGGAGCAATCCTTCCTTTTGGCGTTTGGCAAGAGCAAAGCACAGACCCAAGAAGGCCATGGGCCAGAGCAGACCCCAGGTGGAAAAGTCCACGAATTGTTGTCCCACTGCAGCGGCGATCGGCAGTGCGCGGCTGGGAAGACTGGAAAAAACAGAGCCTAGGTCCGCACCCAAGTAATGTTCTCCCGGGGCGACGGGAAGATCCGCGGACGCCCAGCGCCAAAGCAAACCTGCGGCCAAGGCGGCCAGCCAGGCCATCCACGCGGTGCGGCGAAACGAAATTTTCTCTTTGTGCCTGAACACAAGGGCAGTCAAGGGAAGTGCGACCAGAGCCAAGGCCAAGCCTTCTTGTTTGGTGAGGGCAACGGCAACCGTCGCCAGGGTCACGGGTAGCCACGCCGGAAGGCGATCGGCGCGCAGAGCTTCCCAAAATGGAACCAAGAGGGCCGTCACGAAGAGTGCGAGAGGTAGGTCAGCCAAGAGCGACGTTGCTCCCAGCCCGGTGGAACTGCCACGCGATTCCAACCAGGAAAGGGCGGGCGTCAATGCAAGCGCGAGCAAGAGAAAAGGGGCGGCGCGGGAATTGGCGCGGCGGAGCGGGCCCCACAGCAGACCCAACAATGCCAGCAAGAAGATGGGCCAAGCATCGCGCAGGCCATGATCGGCGTCCGCCCCCAAGATCAAGCCCACACCCAAGAGGGCGGGGATCGTGGGTGGGTAGGTAGGATGGGCGAAGGTCGCGGCCTCTTCGGTCAGCGAGGGCGGAGTCAGGCTACCCGTTGCGGCAAAAGTTTGAGCGCGGTAAACCCAACGCATTTGCGCATCCACGGCCGACACCGGTTGCGCGTCCGCCAACCAAAAGAGGGGGGCGGCCAGCAGGATCAGAGGGAGAAAACCAATCCAATCCCGACGCCAATGGCAGGGCCGGGGAGAGGGCGCAAACAAGGGAAGCAAGGCGGAACTCCCGAGCAGTCCCGGCAGGACCCAGACCGGACAGGAATCCAGGAAAGAAATTCCGGTGGCGAGGAGGCCTGTCCAGGCGCAGCCCGCGATCCAAGACCAAGCAAAGTGCTCTGGCCCGCTTTCTCCGGAGAAACGGCCCATTCGGAGCAGGCCGTGTCCCGCCAACAAGACCAGAGCAAAGGCGGCAAAGATCATGGTTGGATTACCTTCAAGTGCCAAGCGCCGTCTGCGCCAAACCAAAGGAGGCCGTCACAACCCCGTTCACTCGCCTCGATTTTCAATGCTGTGGTCGAGCGCCGATTGCGGGCGGTTTCCAAAATCCTTTGCGGATGGAACAAATGGTGGGCTAAAGGAATCGCATTCCCGGAGCGAGGGCCCACAGCCATCAAGAGTTGGGTGGTCCCTCTTGCACGCAAGGTGGGGGCCTCCTCCTCCAGGGCCGCGAGTACCGGGTTTGTTGAGCGCAGTTTGCCCACTTCCTGGAGGCGATCCGGCCCTTCCCAGAGCAAGAGGGCCAAGCCAAAGGCCAGCCAAAGCAGGGTCGCGATGTTCGGCAGGTTGCGCAAGGTCGATTGAGAATACAATCCGCCCTTCATGGCCCTCAACACCCAGGAAGCCGCTGCCCTTCTGGGAGTCTCACCCGAGACTCTCCAACGGTGGGCTCGTCAGGGAATGTTGGGAATGCGCCGACCAGATGGGGAGATGCGCTTTCAAAAAATGGAACTGGAAGCCTGGGCACGGCGGCGGGGCTTGCCACTTACCGTTGCCCGTCCGAGTTCGGGTTCCGGAATCGACCCCGGCAATCCTTTGGTTGCGGCCTTGGAGCGGGGCCTTTCTCTTTCTTTGAGTGGCGGTGGGACGCCCATGACTGTAATTGCCGACTTGGTGGCGAAAATCCCCGTGGCGAACGAGGAGCATCGCGTTGTTCTACAAAGGCAATTGCTGGACCGGGAAGAATTGGGAACGACTGGCCTAGGTCATGGCATCGCCCTGCCGCATCCTCGCAAACCCAGTCCCCTGTTTGGGGTCGAGCCGACGGTATTTCGGGCTACCTTGGATCAAGCTACCGACTGGACGGCCTTGGATGGTCAGCCTGTGCATGCAGTTTTGCTCTTGCTCAATCCTGACCCGGCTTCCCACCTGCAAGTGCTATCACGCTTGGCCTATCTTCTGCGCGACGACAATTTTTGTCAGTTGCTGCGTGAAGGGGCCAGTCAAGAAGAAGTGTTGGCCGAAGCGCATCGGCTAGAACCCCAGTCATCATGAAATTCCAGGTGCGTGAGCGTTCGCTTTGGTTGATGGTGGCCCTAGCCGTGGTCGTGGGGGCCGGCTCAGGCGTCTTGGCCTCCGCCTTGCGCAGTGGTGTGCATTGGGTCTTTCAGGCTCTCGCCTCCTTGCGCGAGGGATCGTTTGGCCTCTTCATTCCCGCCATCGGCGCTCTCTTGGGAGTTTGGGTGGTGCGCTTGTTATTCCGAGAGCCGGGTGGGCACGGAGTTTCGGCCGTCTTGGATGCCGTGTCGCGGCGAGGGGGTGCTATGCGCAAGCGCTCCATGATCAGCCGTTTGTTGGGCAGTTTGATGACGGTGGCCGGAGGCGGCTCCGCGGGCCTGGAAGGTCCGATCGTGTTCAGTTCAGCTGCGCTGGGAAGTTCGGCCGGAGGTGCTCTACGGTTGGGCGAACGGCAACGCATTTTACTTTTGGCTTGCGGGGTAGCCGGTGGCATCGGGGCCATATTCAATGCGCCCCTGACGGGTATGATTTTTGCCACCGAAGTGGTATTGGCGGAGTGGACCATCACGACCGTGATCCCGGTTGCCGTTTCGGCGGTTATGGCCACCGAAATTGGCCGGGCCTTGTTGGGTTCGGCCGGCGCTTTTCAGGCTGGTGAGTTCGAGTGGCACACCGCCGATTTGCTGGCCTCTGCCCCATTGGGTTTATTTGCTGGTCTAGTCTCGGTGGCCTTGGTCGCTGGCATATTTCGCTTTGAACGTTTTGCTCGCAAGGCGCGAAACTGGCCACCCTTTACCAAGGTGGGTTTGTTCGCCGGTGCCACCGGAATTTTGGTGGGTGGTCTCGGTCTGCTCCGGCCGGAATCCATCGGCGAGGGTTACGAGACCGTGTCCTCCATGTTGGGGGGAGACCTTGTTCCTGGCGTGGGCATTCTTCTCGCCATTTTGGCGGCCAAAATGCTAGCGACCGTGTTCACTCTGGGAAGCAATGCTCCCGGAGGTATTTTTGCGCCCTCTCTGGTACTGGGTGCGGTGTTGGGGGCATCCTTCGGCAGTCTCCTCGGCATCGCCTTTCCAGAAGTTGGTTTTGCCGATCCGGGTTTCTTCGCCTTGGTGGCCATGGCGGGCCTCGTTGCCGGGGCCATGCAGGCCCCCTTTACGGGAATTTTCCTAGCCCTGGAAACGACCGCCGCTTGGGATCATGTGCTCCCCCTGATGCTGGTGGCGACCATCAGTGCGCTAGTCTTTCGCACCTTCTTGCCCCACTCTTTTTATTCTTGGGAGTTGGCGGAAAGCGGTCAGCTGCTCCGCCCCGGCACCGACCGCCGCATTTTGGCGGATGTTTCGGTGGGGGAAATGTTGGATGCTGAATCTGTGTTTTTGCCCGCGGGTCGCACCTTGGAGGACTTGGTGCATCGCTTGGCCACTACCCGTCGCAATCACTTCGCTGTGGTGGACACGGAAAATAAACTTTTGGGGATGTTGGATCTCGCCGCACTGCGTCCCTATTTGCTGGATGAAACCTTGCGTCGCATGACCTCGGTGGACACGGTCATGGATGCATCCTCGGCCCGCCTCCATGTGGGAGATAGCCTCTTGGAGGCCATGGAGTGTTTCGAGAGCGCATCTGCTTGGGTCCTCCCCGTGGTGGACGCGAAAGGAATCTTCCTCGGTACCGTGTCCAAATCCAATCTATTCGATCGCTATCGGTCGGAATTGATGGTTCAGACCGCCGAGCGAGCCGAATAAATCAGGCGACGGCTTCCAAGAGCTGGTAAGCCTGATTGCGGCGCCTGGGGGTAAACCCGGCCTCTCGAATTCGGCGCTCAATGTCCCCAATCTCGACAAGTTCGTGACAGCCGGCCGCGGAGACGACGTTCTCTTCCAGCATGGCGGAGCCAAAGTCGTTGCAACCCATGCGTAGGGCCAAGCTGGCGGCATCCGCGCCCTGGGTCACGAAGGAAGCTTGGTGGTTTGCGAAGTTGTCCAGGAAGAGTCGGGCGACGGCAATCGTTCGGAAATATTCTGCTCGAGTCGGTTGGAGCCAGCCAGAGGCGAGGAGTTCCTTGCCAAGAGGGTTTTCACCGGGTTGGAAAGTCCAACCAATGAATGCCGTGAAACCGCCGGTTTCGTCCTGCAGATCCCGCAGGCGAGCGAGGTGTTCGATCCGGTCGGCCACAGTTTCTACGTGACCGAACATCATGGTCGCCGTGGTGCGCATGCCCAGGTCGTGGGCCTCGCGCATGACCCGCAACCACTCCTCGGAAGTGGCCTTCCGCGCGGCAATCTTTTTACGCACCGATTCCACCAAGATCTCGGCGCCACCGCCGGGCATGGAGTCCATGCCGGCCCTTTGCAAGCGGGCGAGGACTTCCGCGGTGCTGATTTTGGACAATTTGGACAAGTGCACGATTTCCGGCGGGGACATGGCATGCAGATGCAAGTCCGGCCAGCGGGTTTTGAGATCGCGCAAAAGGTCCTCGAACCATTCCACCCCGAGTTTGGGATGGTGGCCACTTTGCATCAAGATTTGAGCGCCGCCGACATCCAGTGTCTCTTGCACGCGACGATAAATATCTTCTCGATCCAACACCCAACTGCGCTCAATGTCCTTGGGCTTGGCGTAAAACGCACAGAAGCTACAATCCGAGACGCAGACATTGGTCGGATTCAAATTCCGGTCCACGATGTACGTGACGATGCCGTTCGGGTGCTGGCGGCGGCGCACGGTGTCGGCCAAATAAGCGAGCACATCCAAGCCTGCCTCTTGATGCAAAATCAGGGCTTGTTCGGCGGTGATCCGATCTCCTGCCAGGATGGTGTTGACGGCTTGGGTGAGGGGCATGGGAAGGTGGATTCTAGTTCAGGCGGGGATCCTGAGGGTGGTTCCGCAACCAAGAAAGCGAGGGCTCGAGTCCGGCAACGGTGCGCGACCAGAGAGTGGCTGGGGGTTGGCGAAACACGGCTTCCTCGGATGTCGAGGTCAGCAACCACGCCCCGGCAGAAATTTCTTGTTCCAGCTGGCCTGGATCCCAACCGGAGTATCCTAAAAAGAGCCTTACCGGGACCTTGGTTGCATGCAGAGCTAGCAAATCTTCCAAACCGCCGCCTAGGCAGACTCCGGGCAGAACCGGCTGGGAATCGGAGAGAGTTTCCGGGCCGCCGTAGAGCGAAAGCACTTGTTCGATGGACACCGGACCGCCCCAGGAAAGCGGCGGTGCCGCCGCCGGGGCGTTCTCTCCGAGGATGGCCTTTAAATCCATCTCCAGGCCGCGATTCAGAACCAGGCCCAAACTGCCCTGTTCGTCGTGCACACAGAGCAGAATGGCGGCTTCTTCGAAATGCTGGTCCGTCATGCGAGGTGCGGCCAACAGTAGAGTGCCCGGGGTCGGTTTCATTGTTGCTGCAGTTGTTGCATGGTGGTCAGGATGTCACCACGACGGGGGCAATTGCCATGGGCGGCAAGGTGTTCGGCCAGCACCGTTCTAGCGGCAGCAAACCGCCGGTCTTCAAAGAGGGCCGCAGCGAGAGCTTCTGTAAAACGATACTCCGAGGGATTGGATTGAAATGCTTGGCGTAACAGCGGCGACGCTTCGGCAAAGCGCTGCAAGTCGGCCAGCGCCAATCCTTTGCCAAAGATCATCTCGATTTGTCCCGGGGTGATCGCCAAAGCTTGATCAAAGGCGGAAATTGCCTCGGTCAACTCCGAATCGGCTTCGGACAGCATTCCTTTTCCGAGGTGTTGTTCCGCCTGTAGCACCAAGCATCGCGCCAAGCCGGCATGGGCCTCGGCGGTGTCGGGCCATCGGGTGAGAATTTTTCGATAGACCCCCTGGGCGGTCCCAAAATCGGAGAGCACGAACATGGAATCTCCGAGGCCTAGGTTGCCTTGGCGCCGATCGACCGCGGAAATGAACCAGATATCGGGGTCCAACTTCAGACTGCGTTCGTAACTGGCGAGGGCCTCTTCGCCCAAGGCGGTGCGTTCCGGAGAACCCTCAGGCAATTTTTGGGCTTTCGTCAAAAGAACGCGACCTAACTCATTGTGGGAGAGCATGGCGTGGGGGGAGGCCTCCGCCGCCCAACGGAAAAGGGATTCCTCTTGACCCCACGGCCGCGCCCCAAGGAAGGCGGAGGTGCCGTGAGCTCCCAAAAGGAGGGAGGGAACGAGCAAGGTGGCCCACCACTTTTGAGGTAGGCGCGCCCAAGCAGCTGCAACCAGGAGGCAAAATCCTACGGAGGGAAGATAGAGAAAGCGTTCTTCAAATGGGAATTGACCCAGTGAGGAACTTCGGAGCAACGGGAGGAAACCAGCGAGCAGGATGCCAATGGCCCAGCCGAGGAGCGGCATTTTGCGGCCGCGGGTGAACCAGGCCCAAATCCCAACCGTGGCCAGGGCCGCCCCCGCCAAGGCCGGCAGGAACCGTGCGGAATCCCCGAGTCCCCATTCGATCCGTAGGGGATGAAAGGGTGCATGCGGCCAAGGGAACACCAAAAACTCCAGGCCACGGGTGAAGAGAGATGCTGACAGGGCCGCTTCTTCCCAAAAGGGATGTTCGCGCAACTCCAAGCCGAACCAAGTCAGGCGTTGATCCATCCCGGCCCAGGGGCTGTCAAAGGCTTGGGCTCGGAGTGCCCAAACAGCGAACAAGGGTGCGAGCAGCCAAATCAAACTGCGTCCGTGCAATCCTCGTTTTAGTTTGCCTTTTGGAGAAATCCATGTCACGAAAATAGTGCCGACCAAGAGGGCCCATATCCCCAGCGCGGATTCCTGCGCCAGCATGGCCAAGCCCACGAGGAAGGCGGCGCGAGATGCCTTGTGTCGACAAAGTGCCAGGATGCTGCCAAGAGCCAAACAGGTTGCCAGTGGGTAGGTCAGGGATGAGGCCCACGCCAAGGGCTCGGCGTGGGCGCCGTGAACTGCGAACAACAAACCCGCAAAGGTGGCGAGGCGAGGTGTCCCACCCACGGACAGAGCTAAGCGAGCGACCAGCAGGGCGGCGGTGGCATGCAAAAGAATGGCGGCAAGGTGAAAGGGCCACGGCGTTCCGCCACCCAGCTTGTGCAATAGCAAGAACAAACTGGTGCTGACCGGCCGGAAAAATCCGCCGGCACGGTAGCGAGCGTCATCCACCATGTCCCACATGGGCTGAGTGAAACTTTCAGTCAAGTAGGACCAGTGATCCAGGGCCGGGTTGTTTTCCAGCAAGATGAGATCGTCGTAAACGAAGGCGCCTCCCAAAACTGGGAGGAACAAGGCGATGGCCAGCATTGCAGGCAACCAAGCCAGCCATGAGGCGCGGTGGTTCACGGCTTCAACTCCGCGGCAACGATGGGGCGAATGGGCAAAAACACCATCTCAGGAGGGACAGGATACGCCCCCCCTGCTTTGGTTAGACTTGGGCCGTGTCCGGTCCCCCACGTATCCGCCTCGCCCTCCTATTTGGGGGCCGTTCTGCTGAGCATTCCATCAGTTTGGAATCGGCCCGTGGCGTGCTTCATCATTTGGATCAGGCCAAATACGAGGTCTGCCTCGTCGGCCTGGATCCTCAAGGCGGTTTTCTGGACGAGGCCAATTCCTTGATTTTGTTGGAGGGGGGAACGCCCGCCAGACCCGGCGGCGTACCCTTCTTGCCCGAAGGAATCGATTGCGTTTTTCCGATTTTGCATGGCCCCGGTGGTGAAGATGGAAGTTTGCAAGGCTGGCTGGAATTGCGCGGTACACCCTTTGTCGGCAGTGGTTGCCTAGGCTCGGCCGTGGCCATGGAGAAGTCCCTTTGCAAACGCATCTTGCGGGATGCCGGCATTGAAGTGGTTTCTTGGACGGAATTGCGTGCCCGGGATTTCCGCGAGGATCCCAATGGCTGGGTGGATCGCATTGCCGAGAACCGTGGTTTCCCATGTTTTGTGAAGCCGGCGGCCCAAGGATCTTCGGTGGGCATCACTCGCGCCACCGATCCCCAAAGTTTGCGCCACGCATTGGAAGAGGCCTTCGAGTATGGCGAATGGGTCCTCGTCGAGCCCGAGTGCACGGCCCGAGAACTCGAGGTTGCGGTCCTGGAGGGCGAACCCCCGCTGGCCTCCTTGCCCGGCGAAATCTGCCCCGAAGATTGGTACGACTACGCGGCCAAATATGAAAACGACCTAGCACAGTTGCGGGTGCCTGCCCCGGATCTTCAGCCCCTAATGGTCGAGAACCTTCGCGACATTGCCTGTCGCGCTTTTCGCCTCTTGCGCTTGCGGGGCATGGCCCGGGTGGATTTCTTCCTCGGCAAAAAGGAGGGTCGATTGCGGGTGAACGAGGTCAATACCATACCGGGCTTCACGGCCATTTCCATGTATCCCAAATTGATGGAACTCTCCGGCGTCCCCTTCTCCGAGCTTTGCGACCGCCTCATTCGTGCCGCCCTGGATGGCCGCACTGTTTACAAACCGGCCCAACACCCGGATTCAGGACCGGCCTTCGCAAATCAGTAAGCGAGTTTCATGCAGAACACCGAACCGCCCGCCTTGCGAAACTCGGAAGTGTCCAAAGGGATAGGTTGAAATTTGGCCGCTTGAAGGGCCTCGCAGGTTTGTTGGCAGGCCGACTCAATCAGCACATGTTTGCCATCAGGACAATGGGCATTGCAGGCAAAGAGCATGGCCTCGTTGTCGGAAACTTCGATGGCGCTGGGAAAGGCCGCATGGATTTGACGGAGTCCCGCTGTGTCAAAGGCTCCCGGGAAATAGAGCGCAGTTTCTTCATCCAGCGGCGCAAGCGCGGTGTCCAAGTGATAAAAGCGCGGGTCTTGCAAGGCGTAAGTCTTAATTTCCAACTCGGGGTGTGCCTGGGCCAGGATTTCCCAGCCCTTGGTTTGGGTTCGGGGGCCAAGGCCGGCGTGCAAGCGATGCCGACCCGGGTGCAGGATTCCGTCGCCACATCCTTCCCACTGTTGGACGATGTCCGGCATGGTTCGAATCGGGATGTCCTCTTGCCGGAGAAAGGCCTCGTGAATGGGGACTTCTCCATGACGGGAGGCGTAGGTCATGCGCGCCAGCCAAGCCTCGCGACTGCCGTCTGGGAGGGGAAGGACCAGAGATGGGTTGGCTGTAAAGACCAAATCCAACAAATCCGGTTCTGCGGGTAACACCGCGACTTCCATCTTGAGGTCGAGATAGGCCGCGCGCAGGGATTCCCATTGTTCGCGCGCCCGATCCGAATCGACTTCATGCAAGGATCCGTCTTCTTTCTGCATGTGAGGATTCTCGGCGGCGCCAACCGCGAAGGCCGTCGGCTCGGCGAGCAAAACATGCTCAAGAATCGGGGTGCGGGCGCAGGAATTCAATCGGATTCGGCCTACAATACGTCGCGGCGATTTACAGCTCGCGCGGCAAGAAGCAAGAACACAATCGTGATGCATGCAAGCACGACGAGAGAGAGTGCGGCTGTGGGCGGCTCGGGATCGGGCACGAAGAAGCCGGTCCAGGTGTTGTCAATGTCGCACCAGGAACGCGCCAATCCGAACAAGTAACGGTGCGGAGAAGTCACGCGGAGATCTCCTGGAAAAGCGCCAACCACGGCTCCCCAGCCAATCAAAAGACCTACGGCCCAAAGGATGGGTCGCTTAGTCGCGGTGGCTAGGAAAATACAAACTGCTCCCCAAGACAAGGTGCCAAGAGTCAGTACCGCGAGCAAGCCGGTGGCGCGTTGGAGCCAAACAAGGAGGTTGGTTTCCATCGAACCACCGCCTAGGGCCATGAGGACTGCAGGCAACAAAGTGGCCAAGGCCATTGCTGGAAACAGCGCCAAAACAGCTCCTTGCCATGCGCCCAGCAAGATGTGCCAGCGGGGTACAGGGCGAACGAAGAAATGGCCAATGGCGCTACTTTCGTAGAGGTCAGCCAGTGTGGGCAGGATGGCGAACATGCAGGCCAGTGGCAAAACAAAGTAAAGACACAAGGGCGCAATGAAGTTGCCATAGTCTGCAAATGGATCTTCCATGCCAAACCAAGCTCCGATCCCGCCGATAAGCGCCGGAACGGCGGCGATGCCCAGCATGGGGATGGCGCGAGGAGTCAGCAAGCGCGAACGCCACGACCATTGACGAACAGCGGCGACGGCACTCACCAGGATTCTCCTAGCAAGAGGTCGAATAGGGATTCCAGACTTTCGTCTTCTACGGTGACCGTATGGATGGAGCCGTCTTCCCCGAGTTTTCTCACTTCATTCAGGAGGGGCGCTAAGTTGGCGGTCTCCAGTTCCAAGCGATTTTCTTCCAAGCGGATGCCGGAAACCAAACCTGCCGCCAGGAACTTGCTGGCAAGCGTGGCCGGGTCTGGACTTTCCAGGAGAACTTTGCGCGGATGGGCTTCCATCAAAGATCGGATTTCGGAGGCTCGACCTTCGGCTAGGAGTCGTCCGTGGTGCAAAAGAAGGACTCGATCCGTCACGGCTTCGACTTCATGCAATACGTGCGAGGCAAGCAACACCGTTTTACCCTGTTTCCCAAGATCCCGAACGAGATCCAGGATGGCGCGGCGACTCACGGGATCCAGGCCATTGAGAGGTTCGTCCAACAGCAAGACTTCCGGATCCAGGAGGAGGGCTTGGGCCACCTTGATGCGTTGCCGCATTCCTTTGGACATCTCACGGATGCGTTTGTGGGCAAAGCCAACCATGTCCACTTTTTGAAGAGCTTTGTCCGCGCATTGTTCAGCATCGCCCTGGCTTTTTCCCGAACAACGAGCCATGAGCACCAAAAATTCAATGCCCCGCTCGTCCTCGAGGTGGACATCCTCGCCTGGCACGTGTCCGAGCCGATCAAAAGGAAAATGATCGCCTGGTTTCATGGGTTGGCTAAAAATTTCCACTGAGCCTCGGCTCGGGCAGATCTGGCCCGTCAGCAATCGCATCAAGGTGGTTTTCCCGGAGCCGTTGGGGCCGACCAAACCGACAACCCCTGGGCCAATGTCGGCCGTCAGGCCGGACAATCCCTGCACTTCGCCGTACCAACGCGAAAGGCCGCGACAGCGGAGGGGTGCCGTCATCCGATGGCTCCCTTTTTGTTGAGAACCTTCTGTTTCAGGATGACTAAGGAAATCAAACCCAAACACCCGAAGGCAATCATGGCCCCTTTTGCTGTAGGGGAATCCTGCTCTGCCGGAAGTGGCTCCATAACTAGGGCAGCGCGCGTCAAAACATGGATGTCCTCGGGCAACGAAATGGCCAAGGTCGCGTGGACACCGGTGATCTCAAAAAGGATGTGAGCGACTGCTGGAGAAAAGAGAAATAAAACCACAAGCCCCATGGTGGTCCAAGTTGAGCTTTTGGAAAGGCAAGTTGTCGCCTGGACGACCAGGGCTAAAGTGAGTGCAACTCCGGTCAACGCCATGAAAAAGGAGCCTGGGACTTTGCGAATGGTCTCGTAGTGGCCATCTGGGCCAGAGATGGCATCAAATCCCCAAATCCACATCAAGGGAAGCCAAGTCGCGGCCAACAAGAAGCCGACGTAGGCCAAGGTGCGTCCCAGTAAATAGCCTAAGGGTGTGAGAGGGCGCGAAAAATAGGCCTCTAGAGAGTTGGCGCGCAAATCGGCCGAGACTAAATCTTGGCCAAAGAGCACTGCCAAGGGGAGGAGCACTGGGTAGGTGTAAAGGTTGAGCATTCCAAGATAAAAATTTTCACCGACCACAAAATCCTCGGCTTCGGCGGCTCCCGTAGTTGCGGCAAGTTCACCAAACTGCTGCAGGAGGCTGCGCCATTCCGGCATGACCTTATAGAGCAAATAAAGGACCATCGTGACCGCGACAGCCAAGATGCCGGAGCCCAGGGTTAGGCGCCTTACCCAAGTATTGGCCCAGCCACGGCGCACGGTGGCCTTGAGCACGGGCCACCAGGCCGGGAGTGCGGAGCGTTCACCATGGAAACGTTCGTATTCCGCAGCGCGAAAGGCCATCAGTCTGCCTCTAGGGCTTCTAAGAAAGCATCTTCCAAAGAGCGGGCTGCGGGTTTTAGTCCAAAGATGGGGACCTTGCAATCGCTGGCCAATTGGAACACTTCCTTGGGTTCGACGATGCCATCAGGGCGAGTGAGCACCAGTTCGTCGGCGCTATCTGTGGCCGTGGTTTGTATGCCTTGGCGTTGCGCCGCGGCGGCAAGTTGGCCAAGCAAGGACTCCTCCGTGCGCACCCGGCGCGCGCCGCGGGCGGCGGCAGTGAGGTGGGCGATTGTGTCAGCTTTTTTGAGTCGCCCGCCATCCAAAACCCAAACCTCATCGCAAAGACGTTCCACATCGGGAAGGAGATGGCTGGCAAGGATTAAATGGATGCCGTGTTCACGACGCACTCGATTAATGAGGACCAGCATGCGGGCTCGGCCGCGGGGATCCAGGCCATTCGTGGGTTCGTCCAAAAACAGAACGTCCGGGTCGTGCACCAAAGCCGCCGCCAGTTTCCAACGCTGCTTCATGCCCACGGAATAACTTTGTATCTCGCGATAGCGGGCTTCCCCCAAGCCAACAAAATGCAATACATCGTGGGCTCGCAGCATGGCATCTTCTGGTTTCAATGCACACACTTCAGCCAGGTGGGCTAAGGCGCGCACTCCCGACATGCCCGGAATGAAACAATCCCGTTCTGGCATGTAGCCAATTCGGCGCCGCAAAACTTTGCCATCCTTGCTGGCATCCAATCCCAGAATTTTGGCGCTACCGGAGTGCGGCCGCACCAGCCCGAGGATGCCCTTGAGCAGAGTGGACTTGCCGGCGCCGTTGGGTCCCAACAATCCCAAGGCGCCTCCTTGGTGGGTCGCAGTCAGACCATCCAGGGCCGTGAACTTCCCGTAGCGGACGGTCAAATCCGAAAGTGCAAGAACGGGGCGGCTCAATCCTGGGTCGGGCGAGGCGGAGGAGAGGAGACCGGAAGGAGAATCGTGAGAGGAGAATCCTTGCGCAATTGCATCAAGGATTCTTGCAGCAGGGATTCTCGCAAGGAGCGTTCGATGCGGTCGCGAGCCAATTCCAAGACTACGGCGCCGCGCGTCCGAACCGTTTCGACTCGAACTAAGTAGGCCCAGGCGTCCGTCAGGATGGGGCCGCGGAGTTGCGCCTCATTGGGTAAGAGGTATCCCCAACTCTGAAAGAGTGGACGCAGGAAGGCTTCCTCATATCGTTCGGTCATGGTGCGGCGCAGAAAACCGATGCGGCCTTCCCGGTCGCGATCACGGGGCGAAAAGCCCCATTCCTCGACCGCATCCTTCCAATCCAAGTCACCGGCCTGGATTCGGGTGGCGGCATCGTTTAGGGAGTCCCAAACTTTCTCGCGTTCTTGGGAGGAAAAGACCTGGCCGGTTTTCGTGTCCAAGAGGGGGAGGCGAATCCAAGAGCAGTACAACTCGCCGAAAAACTCGGGAACGGACTTCAACATGTGTTGGCGCAGTTCCACGGTTCCGAATTCAGTTTGTTGTTGGGAAAGCAGGCGGGCCCGAACGCTTATTTCCAGGCCGTTGTTGACCAAGGCGCCGCGCGGGGTGGATTTTCCCGAGCGATCCGTCAGCCAAGCCTTAGCCTCGCGCAGTACGGCCTCTTCGTCTGCGGTTGGAATGTTGGCCGCATCCAAGAGCGCACGATTGCCCAAGGCGCGGGTTTGCCGCAGAAAAATGGGAGAATGGAGGAGTTGCCGCTGGCGGATTGCATCGCCCTTTAAGTCCTCCAACAAGGAGGGCACGTGCCAGGGATTGGCCACAATCACCTGCCTCCCGGACCAAGAATGTTCGCCGACGCGCAACACTGGAAAATCCAGGGGTTCGGGTTTGGGAGCCGTCTGCAGGACGACTGCGAGCAGGATGGGGCCAACGATCACTATCTCATCTTACGGAAGACCGAAGGATCTCTCGGTTGGTTTTTTTCGGCGCGCATCCGAGGGTTCGCTGTGCAGTTGGCAGCATGAGTTTGGGCGACGACTACTTCAAGAAGAAACCTCCTCCCGACCCTTTTGTTGGGCGGAGGTTTGGAAACTTGAAGAGATCCGTCAAAGCTTCGATTCGCAAGTCCGTGGATCATCGGAAACGTATCTCTTTCTTTTTCTTGCGCTCCACCTTCAGCAACAAAGTGCGGTGGTGGGCACGGCCGTCGGCGGGCATTGGTGCGATGAGGACGGAGCCGACGGGTTTCAGGTCCGACTGACGCGCAGTATCGAAAAGGGTTTGTGACAAATCTGCGGGTGCTGCGGAATTCCAGCATGTCCAGCGGAGATGGAGCCCGGAAGGCGATGGGATGCGGCGAGCCAAGTTAGGGGGAGGCTTGTTCATGTGCGTTGCTGGTGAAAAAAAGGCGGAAGGCTCGGAGTTGCCCTTCTCAAACACCAGCCAATGCAGGGGCCGGATCCAGCCACCGTCTCGCAGTTTTTTATAGATGGTGTTGGAGGGAGGAAGAGAGATCCATTCCTCATTGGGCAGGTTGACCAGACCAAATCCCCCGGGCGGAGCCTGCAACTGACCGGGTTGGAGGGGGGCACTGAGGTTGCTTTGCGGGGGGTCAGCATCCGGCGGTCGAAAGGCGGCATCAAAATGCAGAACACGGCCCTCAATGGATTCAAACAACTCTTCCCGACGATCCCCATCCACAGTCCAATTCCAGCGGTGAGGTTGGAGGCCGGCATTGCGGACCGGTTTCCAATCTGCAACCTTCAATTCGATGGCTCCCATCTTCCAAAGAGTTGGACGACCGTCCTGACCCAATTCGACCTGCAACTCTTCGTTCCTTCCTGGCAGGGTGGGGAAAGGCTTGTCCTTCTTGGGATCCCAGCCGGCCAATGCCTCTTCAAAACCCCAGGGGAAGCGGCACACGGTCCACCGCAACCAAGTCTCCGGCGACAAGTGAGTCAGCGGCATGGCTTCGAAGGCCTTTTCTTCGCTATGGAAAAACCAACCGTCCTTGCGATTGCTTTGCAAGATGAGCACTTTGTTGATCCCGTTGCGCAAGAGGTAGCGCCCTCGCGTTGGACCACCCAGCCAAAACTCGACCTCTTGCTGGATGGCATTTTCGCCGTCACCAAAGCGAACTCGACCCTCAAAGCGAAACCCATCGGCTGGGTCGGCCCAAGGCGCAGGCGGCAGGTCGCGCCCGCGACAAAGAGATTCCCAGGGAGTGGCAGGGAAGTGCTCCAGTTGAAGGGCAACGCAAAGCAGGCCGACGAGCATCATTCGCGTTCCACCCAAGCGCGCATGGCTTGCACCGCCTGTTCCAAAGTTTCCTTTTTCTTGGCGTAGCAAAAACGGATGATGTTTTTGCCATCATCGGGATTGGCGTAGAAGGATGATCCGGGCACGGTGGCGACCCCGCCATCCCGCGTCAGGCGCAGGGCGAAGTCGGTGTCGCTTTCCTTTCTTCGGCGCAGGCGGGAAATGTCGGTCATCACGTAGTAGGCGCCCTCCGGAAGTGTGCACGCAAAGCCAAGCTCTTGCAGACCCTGCACCAAGAGATCCCGTCTCTCGCGGTACTCCGCTCGCAGGGATTCATAAAAAGAATCCGGCCAGGCCATGGCCTCGGCCACGGCCTCTTGCAGGGGAGCGGGTGCGCCGACCGTGAGGAAATCATGCACCTTGCGAATGCCAGAAGTGAGGTGGGGTGGGCTGACCACCCAGCCGACCCGCCAGCCGGTAATGCTCCAAGTTTTTGAGGCGCCCGAGATCACCAGCGTGCGCTCGGACATGCCATTCCAGAGCAAGGGGGTTTGATGCGGGCCGGTGAAAAGAATTTCTTCGTAAATTTCGTCGGTGAAGAGGAGGAGATCTTTTTCCAGCACCAATGCGCAAAGGGCGCTGACTTCTTCGTTGGAAAATACCCGGCCCGTGGGGTTGTGCGGCGTGTTCAAAACAATGGCGCGGGTGCGTGGAGTGCAGGCGGTACGCAAGGCATCCACATCCAGTTGGAAGCCCGGGCCCAAGGGAAC
>CAYXFZ010000011.1:22309-34839 GCA_964464385.1 uncultured Planctomycetales bacterium | reverse complement strand
GTCCGTCACGAACCACGGCGGCGGCCGTTTCGTCGCAAGAGGACTCGATGCCCAGGATGGTTCTCGGACTCACCCGCTCGTTTGCAGGACGACCCGCAGGTGTTGCAGGGATGTGTCGAGTACCTCGTCGGGAGGGGATTTCATTTCGGCCAACCGAGGAAACAGCTGAAACACCTGCTGGCGATACATCAAGGGCGGGTCATTCCAGGCCAGCCAACGGCGAACCTCGGAGTCGTTGGCAACCTTGGGGGGTAGACTGAGATCAGGGTCCAAGCCGCCGGCCCGAGAGGGGTGTAAGTGTCCTTCCAGAATGTGGCCTGCGGGGGTGAGGTAGTAGCCAGCCGTGAACTTGAGGGCAAACTGTCCTGAACGATAGCGATGGACCTGTTGATACACGCCTTTACCGAAGGTGGGTTCTCCCGCAAGGATGGCGGCGCCACGATCTCGCAGAGCTCCTGCCAAAACCTCGCTTCCCGAGGCGGAGAGTCGGTTGATGAGGACGACCAAGGGAAGGTTGGGAAATCGACTCTGTTCGGGGTCGGCACTCCGCAGGCGATCCGGGGCATCTCGAACTTGCAAAAGGCAAACGGGGCCCCCGTTCAAAAAACGGGCAGCAGTATCCACTGCCGAATCCAATAGGCCACCCGTATTCCAGCGTAAATCCAGGATCAAGGCCCGCAAATCCAAATCACGCAGGCGGTCCAGGGCGCGGTCCAGTTCGCGTGGCGTGGATCGGGCAAAGGAACGAATGTGAATGCGCCCGATGCCGGCCTCGGCATCCAACATTTCTACCCGGCCAACGGTGCCAAACATGACCGGCCGCCTTTGGATCATGACCTCCAGGAGTTTGCCGTCCAAGTGCTGCACGAGCAGGGCGACTTGGATATCTTTGGGACCCTTGATGCGGGCAACCAATTCAGGGAGAGGCAGGTCGGTCACGGATTCCCCGTCAATCTCCAGGATGCGATCCCCCGGCAAGAGACCCGCCGCTTCTGCCGGCCCTCCCGGTTCGGGATAGCGAATGATCCCCGCTACCGTGTCCAGCACGATTCCAATGCCGATTAGTTTGCCACTGGACTCCTCGTCCAGCGAAGTCATGGCGTCGGGTCCGACGAAAAAGGTGTAGGGATCTTCGAGTCCATCGACCATGCCACGCACGCCGTCGCGCATGAGGCCCGCCGCGTCGGGTTCCTCCACATAGGAATCCAACAAGTTTCGATGCACCATGGCTAGCATCTTTTCTTCGGCTGGCGCGATCATCCCCGCCAGCAGTGGGCCGACGATCAGTTCAGCCAGGGCCAGTCCGGCGGCGGCCAGCCCTGCTCCGAGCAGGATCCCACCTGGATGCAGGACCGAGCGATGTTTCATCGCCGAATTCTAGGATCCTCGCGATCGGCCTGATTCAACCGGCCAAAGCTGCCGAAATTTCAGCTAGGGCTTGTTCGGCCTCTTCGTCGTTGGGAGCCTTGCCATGAAAGTCGGAAGTGTTTTCCATGAAAGAGACCCCTTTGCCGATGGTTGTCCTGCAGGCCAGGATGGAGGGCCGTTCTGTTTCCGCTCGGGCTGCGTCCAGGGCGGCCAAGATTGCGGGAATATCGTGGCCGGGAACGGTTTGCACATGCCAACCGAAGGCGGCCCACTTGGCGGCGAGGTCGCCGACATCCATGATGTCTTGGGTGGAACCGTCGATCTGAATGCCATTCCAATCCAGGATAAGGGTGAGGTTTGAAAGACCATAGTGCACGGCACTTGTAGCCATTTCCCAAACTTGGCCCTCTTCGTTTTCGCCGTCGGAAGTGATGCAGTAAACCCGATTGGAGCGACCGTCCAGGACATGGGCAAGGGCCATGCCAGCGGCGGCAGAAACGCCGTTCCCCAAGGAACCGGTGCTCATGTCCACTCCGGGAAGACCCCCTTGGTGTGGGTGGCCCTGTAGTCGCGAACCAAATTTACGGAAACTGGCCAACTCTTCCACGGGGAAAAAGCCACGACGGGCCAAGGCCGAGTAAAGAATGGCGCAACAGTGACCGTTCGAAAGAACCAATCGGTCTCGGTCGGAGGAATTGGGCTGTTCCGGATCCACTTTCAATTCTGCCCAATAAAGGGAGGCGAAAATATCAGCCAATCCCAGGGGACCGCCTGGGTGGCCGCAGCCGGCGGCATGGACCATTCGGATCACATCTTGGCGCATGGTGTTTGCAGTCTGCTTCAAGAAATCCAGGGCCGGACGATCCGGCGCATCGAGGGCCGGGGGAATGACGAGGGCTTGAGTCATGCTTGGGTCTCCTGAAGGAATTGCCGGACGATTTCGGCAATGCCCTCTCCGTCCAAGTGGTAATGTGCGAGAAGGTCCTCAGCTGTGCCTGTCTGACCGAATTCCCCTTGCATGCCGTGGAGGTGAACCGGAACGGGAACGCGGTGGCGAGCCAGGGTGGAGCAAACGGCCTCGCCGAGTCCACCAATGATCTGATGTTCTTCGATGGTGAGAACAGCGCCGCAGCGTCGAGCGACCTCGCAAACGGTGGCTTCATCCAGAGGTTTGATGGAAGCGCAATCCAGAACCGTACAGTCCACTCCTTCCGCGGCCAGCATTTCTGCGGCCAGCATGGTTTGGTGCACCACGACTCCGCATGCGAGTAGTGCGAGATCCGATCCTTGGCGTAGTTCCTGGGCCTTGCCCCAAGCAAACTCGGCTCCTTCCCGCAAGGGCGTGGCGGCACGGGACAGGCGCAAGTAAGCCGGACCGTCCCAATCAGCTACCGCCTCCACAGCATTTTCGGTTTGGTTGCCACAGGAAGGAACGGCGATGCGCATATGCGGGAGGACGCGCATGAGAGCGATGTCTTCCAACATCTGATGGCTCATGCCGTCTTCGCCGACCGTAATGCCGGCATGGCTGGCGGCAATTTTGACATTGAGGCGGGGAACACAAACACATTGCCGGATTTGTTCCCAGGCCTTGCCTGCCGCAAACATGGCGAAAGAAGAAACGAAGACCATTTTCCCGGACAGCGCCAAACCGGCAGCATGCCCAATCATGTTGGCTTCTGCGGTTTTTGTGGAACCGGAAAGATCAGCGTCGAGGACAACGAGATCGGGGCGAGCATGGCCGAGGCGTTCCAGCGCACGTCCATATGCCGCCCGGGTCGCTTCTTGGGGAATTGCGGTCAACGTGGGCATGAGGGTTGGAGGGGGAGGTCAGAGGGGGGGACCCGAGCTGAGCGATCCGATGCTAGCCCGCCGAGGGGAAGGGAGGAAACTCCTTCCTCCGGATTCGAGTAAGATTCGCCCGGAACCACCACTTCCCACGCCCTCATGCCCTTTGCATCTCTCGTCTGCCGCGCCGAATTTTGTGCCGCCTTCCGCCTTTACCGCGAGGATCGGGACGATGCTTGGAATCAGGCCACCTTTGGTCCCTGTGCCAGCCCGAATTTTCATGGCCACAACTGGCTCTTGGAGGTAGAGATCCAAGGCCCTGTGGATCAGGAAACGGGCATGGTCATGGATTTGATGGCCTTGGAGCGCATCGTTCAAGAAGTCGCGGTGCAACCCCTGGATCACAAGAACCTCAATTTGGAGGTGGACTTTTTGGCCGGAATCCTGCCGACCACCGAGAATCTAGCCGCCGCCCTCTGGCCACGGCTAGCCAGCGCCCTCCCCGACCCCGCCGAACTCCGGGAAATTCGTTTGCGCGAGAGTCGCAATCACCAAGTTGTCTTTCGAGGCGATCCCTCTTCTTGAACACCATGGCTTCAAAAACCTCCCCACCGAACACCAGCGAAACCAAGGCCGAGGTCCGGATCGCTCCCCTGATTGCCGATTTGCTCCCTTTGTTGGGCGAGGATCCTACCCGAGAAGGCTTGTTGAAGACCCCAAGCCGGGTGGCCGCAAGTTTCCAGAGTTTGACGGAGGGATACCGCCAAACCATTGTCGAGGTGGTAGGTGATGGGATTTTTGCGGAAGATTCCAGTGAGATGGTGGTGGTCAAAGATGTGGAGTTTTACTCTTTGTGCGAACACCATCTCTTGCCATTTTTTGGCCGGACTCATGTTGCCTACATTCCCAAGGGACGCATCATTGGTCTCTCTAAAATCCCTCGCTTGATTGATATGTATGCGCGACGTTTGCAGGTGCAAGAACGCATGACCCGAGAGATCGCCCAAGCTGTGGAGAGTATCCTTGCCCCGGCGGGGGTGGCCGTGGTGTGCGAAGCAAGCCACTTTTGCATGCGCATGCGAGGGGTGGAAAAACAAGCCAGCATGGCTACCACCTCCTGCATGCTGGGAAACTTTCGCGAAGACTCCCGCACGCGAGCCGAATTCTTGTCCTTGATCCGCAGTGGTTAAGGTCCGGTTTCGAGTTTGTGGGCTGGCCGTTATGGCGAGCCGACGGCGCGCTATTGCACAGTAAAGGGGCCGATCACGGTCAACTTCTCATTCGGGGTTGCCGCGCCATCCGAAGAGACGGCAGAGAAGAAGAGGATGATCCCACCAAATGCTGGGGGAACAGGCCAGGAAAAACTGCCGTCACCGTTGCTATCCGCCACCGTGGTTCCTAATAGATTGGGGTCGCCTAGGCCAGTGTCCACAATCTTGGGGAAATTAATCCCCGCATTGCCGAGGGTCGTCCCAGCAAGAAAGTAAAGGTTTTTGTTGCTCTGAGCAAATGTCACACTGAGGAGGAGGGTTTGTCCCGCGACCGGATCTCCGGGAATGGACAGGGTTTGGGCTTGATCTTGAACCTCGCCCTGGTCGGCATTGCTTTTGCGAAGGAAGGGGCCGCGAAGTTCACCGGTTTGGAAGTGAAGGGTGACCCCTGGAGGTGTCGAGGCTGGAATGGAGATGGAGGCCGTGGCCGTACCGCCGATGACCCCCGTCTGCAAAATTTGGTAGTCATTGCCCAATCCATCTCCCTGAAGGCCTCCAATGTCCAGATCGAAGCCGGCGGTGGAAGTGGTTGGGGTCTGGTTGGTGCCGAGATAGAAGTAAAGGTCGGCACCCTCCTTGACGTTTTGCACTTGAACGCGCACATCGGCGCCACGGGTGACCGGATCCAGCAAACTGAGAGCTAGAGGGTCGGCGGGGCTATCCGGGGGGGACCACAACTGCACGGATCCCTGATAGGCGGCCGTGGAGGATGTGCGAGGGGCACCCAAGGCCAGATCATGCCAGGTGGAACCATTCAAATCCCCGAGATGGGCGGCAGACCAGCCCAAGCGTTCGCCGGCAGTTCCGTCAAATGTATTCAAAACTTCGGGAGGCGACTTTTGGAGATCCAAGACCTCCACTCGACCCGCTTGCGAGTTGGCATAGGGAGCAGCAGCGAGGAGTTCAATTTGACCATCGAAGTTGATGTCATCCAGGAGGAGGGTGGCCACGCCGAGACGATCGCCGGCGGTGCTGCCGTCAATTTGGGTTTCCACTGTGCTGAGCTGAGTAGCCTCCCAAACCATGATTTGACCGGCATCCGTCCCGTTAGGGCCATCTGCAAAGGGACCACCCGCGGCGATCAGTGCGGAGACAAAGGTGGGCAAGCGACCATTTACGGAGTAACCCACTCCGGCGCCCGGGGTGTTCCCCAAATACTCACGAAAGCGCACGAAGGCCGCAGCGGGTGTGGTCAGGTAAAGGTAAGCACCTCCGGAGTCCAAGGTGCTGGCGTCCTTATCCAGGAAGGGAACGCCAACGACAAACAGGCCACTGGGCTGATCCGAAGGATCTCGCACAGTGGATAGGGAATATCCAAGCCAATCGCCGGGAGAATCCCCAGTCACGGTCTGCTCAAGGGTCAAGATGCCCTCGCTATCTGGCTGATAGATACGCACGACTCCGGCCATGCTCTCGGCTCCCACGGCGCCAACCAACAATTCCGTGATGCCGTCGTTGTCAAAGTCCACAGCAGCCAGCGAAACACCCAGAATTTCTCCTGCGGTTCCCTCAATGGCGTCCAGGACCGTGCCGTCTTCCCCTCGGAAGACGTAGAACTTGCCGGCGAAAAATCCACCCCCATCATGCCAAGGGGCCCCTGCCGCGAAATCCGCTTTGCCGCCGCCATCCAAATCGGGGAGGCCGACCACACAAACGCCCAGCAAATCCCCGGCACTTTCGCCAAAGACCTGCAGGAGAGGAGTGGGATTCAATCCGTCGGCAATCGTCACCGAACCGCAATTGGAGCCGTTGGTGTCCTCACCGATCGTCCCAATCAGGAAAACGTCCTGGCCATTGCCATCGTAGTTTGCCAGAGGAGCCAGGGACCAACCGTGGAGATCCCGGGGGTTGTCTCCATTGCTGGAGCCCATATTGAGCCAGTCTTGGGCAGGGGCTGCAACTGCGAGAAGAGGGAAAAGGAGGAGGGAGAGGGCAGGGAGGGGGATCCGCATGAGGAACAAGAGGGCCACGAATCCGGAATCGGATTCCTGAACCTCCGAATCCTACCCGATACTGGGCCTCGGAAGCCGTAATCTCTGGGCCGACATGCACGGAATCCGCCTCTTTCCCTTGATTCTGGCCCTTGGAATCCCTGCTTGCACGGGGAACGAGGCTCCTCCTCCTAATGTCATGGCTCTTCCAGGGGAGAACACAGGATCTCAGGCCAAAAGCTTGGAGGGTTCCCCGGCTCCGGGAATGGCGCACC
Organism: uncultured Planctomycetales bacterium; assembly: GCA_964464385.1. Taxonomy (GTDB): domain Bacteria; phylum Planctomycetota; class UBA1135; order UBA1135; family UBA1135; genus CAYXFZ01. The sequence continues at coordinate 28,206 of CAYXFZ010000011.1, read as the reverse complement.
TGCGGATCCTGGTGGTGCTCGAGGAGAATGGTCGGCCCGTGCCCAAGATCCAGGTGCGTTTGCTCTGGAAAACCGGAGACACCGATGCCGGGCGAGATTTTCGCACCACCAATGGGGATGGCCGTTGTTTCTTTGAAATCACCGGTGGAACCTATGTGCAGTCTCTGGCTGTGGCACCTACGCAATTCACCGCTCCGGCGGCCGAATTGATCAAGCGCCCGATTTTGACGGGAGATGTCGTGGACTATGAGTTTCGGTTGAGTCCAGGTGGTGTGCTCTCCGGCCAAGTCTTTGATGCCGATGGAGGACCCGTGGTGGGCGCCGAAATCCGCGTCTGGTCCATGGGCAGACAAGCGCTCGAGAAAAAGGGGGACAAAACTCCCGACGTGACCGCCCAAACTCATGAAGGTGGCGTCTTTACTGTGGGCGGGCTGGCAGCGGGCGATTTTCTTTTTGAAGCTTTCGCCGAGGGGATGACCACGGTGGCCCGCCCCGGCGGAGAGGTGAAATCGGGTCAGGTATTGGACGGTTTCGTGGTCCGTATGGAGCCGGCCGAGCCCCTCCTGGGCTCCGTCCTTGGCGAAGAGGGCGAACCCGTGGAAGCCGCCTTGGTGGTGGCTGGCATGGTGGGGCGATTCACCAAGAGGGATCCCGGACCCGTTCCTGGAACTTGGTATTACCCCGCCCGCCAACGCGTGCTTTACACGGATTCGGATGGGGACTTCTTGGTACCGGCTATTCCAATCAGCCAAATGTGGGCCATCGAAGTGCGACACCGGCATTACCAGCAAAAGCGTGTATCCTTGCTACCAGGGACGACCTTGACCGAAATCGAGTTGTTGCGAGGGTGGGATTTCTCAGGCAAGGTCGTGGATGCAAAGGACACCCCTCTGTCCCGACCCTTTCTTCGCTTGCGCGGGGTGCAAGAACGGGAGCGTCGCGGCCAAAAAAACGGGGTCTTCCAATTCTCCGGTCTTCTGACGGACACGGAAGCTGCCGTCTTGGTGTATCAACCCGGCTTCGCTCCGGACTTTGCCTGGCCTCTGGATTTGACGTCTTCTCAGGAAGCCTTCCTCTTTCGCCTCCGGCCCGGTCTTCCCCTAGGCGGCACTCTGGTGGATTCCTCGGGCCAACCCTTGTCCGGATGGCGCCTCGAATTGGTGGAAACCAAGCCCTCCGTGGCCACCGCGTTTGCTCCTTTTCCGGGGGAAGGACCCCTTCATACCTTTGGCTTGGCCTCCACCCAGACGGCATCCGATGGGGCCTTTCTGTTCCTGGATCTACCCCCTGGCGAGAAGGAACTCAAGCTTTGGCCTCCCAATGGGGCCCCTTTTCGGGAGATTTTGGCCCAGCCGGGGCGCAAAAACATGCTCCTGGAACTGGATTTGGACGGATAAAACGGCCGAAAACCAATTTTTCTGCGATTCTGAGGATTTTTCGAGTTTTTCGGGCTTGATGCTTAAGTTCGGACCCCTTTTCGGACGAAAAAAACATATCAAGACATGTTCACTCGTCCCCTCACCCTCCTCGCACTGCTGTCCTGCTCGGCCATGCTCTCGGCTCGCACCCTCGAACCGGAGCCCCAGGCTCACCTGACCAGCCTAAACGTCCTGGAATGGACCCTTGCCGAGCTACCCAGCTTGAACTTGACCCTGCCCACCATGTCCCAGGAAAAGGACGGCTTGCACCTGCGTGATGCCGATTCCGATCCAACTGCCACTCCTTGGTTGGCCGGTGGCTGGCAAAGCGAAGGCTTGCAGTGGAACGTCCGCTCTGAGGATTGGACTTCCTTCCTGGATCTTTCCAGTTGTGGTCCGGACGGCGCCTCTTCTTTGGCCGCCCTGAACTTGTGCGCTGGATTGGAAATGCCCACCGAACGCGGCAGTTTGCGCCTGACCTTGGGCGGCCACGTCCGCACCGGTATGGAAGGCGTTGCCTCGATGACCGGCCCTGGGGGCCTGTCCGGCATGCTGGTCTGGTCCGCCTCCTTCTAAACCTGAGTCGCTTCCAGGACAGCGGGATTGGCAGGAACCAGAAGGTTTTCCAGGTGGGAGCGAGTGGAGCTCGGACTCAGCCAACATGCCCGTGCTTGGGCATCCAGAATCACGGGCATGCGCGGATGCACTGGCGCCACCGTGGCATTGGCCTCCGTGGTCAAAAGGGTCGTGGTCCAAAGATCCGCTCCGTCGGGCTGTTGCCATCGTTCCCAAAGTCCGGCGAAGGTGGACACTCCTTCGATAAAACGAAAATGCCAGGGTTGACGGCGGTCGGAGAGTTTTTCCCATTCATAGAAACCGTCAGCAAAGATGAGACAACGGCGGTCTCGAAAAGCGGACCGAAAGGATGGCTTTTCTGCGACAGTTTCCGACCGAGCGTTGATGAGCTTGGAGCCAAAGGAGGCATCTCGGGCCCAAGATGGCACCAGTCCCCAGCGATGGGATGCTAGGAGAGGGTGGCCGTCCTCTTGGCGCCAGAGCAAAACGGATTGGGTCGGAGCAATGTTGGAGCGGGGTTGATCCCAATCCTGTTGGCCGTCCAAGCCGGGGACCTCTCTGGCTTCCGGACCCATGAGGCGCAGGAGTTCCGCCTTGGGCGCGGTCAGGGTAAAGCGTCCACACATGGCCTCATGATGGGTTGTTTTAGACTGGGAGTCCATGATTGATCGCTGGCTGGAGCAACGCCGTTTGGGCCAAGAGCAGACGGACGAGGCCATCTTTGGCTTCGTGGCTGGGATTTTGGATGGATCCATCACCCGGGCTCAAGCCGCCACATGGTTGGCCTTTGTCGTAGTCCGGGGCATGACCGAGGCAGAAACGGTCGCATTGACTCGGGCCATGACGGAAAGTGGTACTCGTCTCTCTTGGCCCAATCTGACGGGTCCTTTCGTGGACAAGCATTCCACGGGCGGCGTTGGGGACAAGGTGTCTCTCATCCTGGCGCCCCTTTGGGCGGCCCTCGGCAAGAAAGTTCCCATGATTTCCGGCCGCGGACTGGGCCTGACGGGCGGAACATTGGACAAATTGGAGAGCATCCCGGACTACGACACGGCCCTCGACGAGGCGGCCATGCGTCGGGCTCTGGAAAGCGCCGGCTGTTTCATTACCGGACAGACGGAAACTTTGGTGCCTGCGGATCGATTTCTTTATTCCCTCCGTGACGAAACGGGAACGGTGGCCTCCGTCCCCCTGATTACCGCCTCCATCTTGTCCAAGAAGTTGGCGGAGGGATTGGATGCCCTTGTCCTGGATGTGAAATTTGGTAGCGGTGCTTTCATGAAGAGTTACGAGGAAGCGGAGCTCCTGGCCAATTCCTTGCAGAGGGTGGGCGAGGGCGCAGGTTTGAGAATTCGGGTGGAGCTCTCCGACATGAATCAACCCTTGGGTCGGTGTATTGGCAATGCTCTGGAAGTGACCGAGGCCATCGAGGTGTTGTCCGGTGGCGGGGATCCCAAGTTGCGGGAATTGGTCCTGCGTTTGGCTGGGGACGAAACTGCATCCACTGCCTTGCAGAACGGAAGCGCATTGGAGCATTTCCATCTTCTCTTGCGTGCCCATGGCGCCGACCCCGAGGCGACCCTTCTGGGAGAGGGTTGTGCAGAGGAGACCCTCTTGGCCGATCGTTCTGGTCCTTTAAGAGGATGGGATGCGCAGGGATTGGCCCAGGCCGCGTTCGATCTGGGTGCAGGCCGTTGCCGCGCTTCGGATTCGGTGGATCCTGGCGTGGGCATTCGGCTCATCGCCACTTCTGGGGATTCCTTACAAGTTAGGGATCCCTTGTTGTGCTTGGTGCACCGCCAAGGTCGAGGCTTGGAAAGGGCTCGGCATGTTGCGGAGCAGGCCCTGCAGTGGAGCGAAGGCGCGGAGTGAATATCCCCGACTTTGTGCAAGGACCTCTAGCTTGGCGGAGTCGGCATGGTGGTGGCCGCCGCCAGGCCTTGGCCCGAGCCTGCGGGTTGAAGCGCGGCCGCCCCCTGCCGCGGATATTGGATTGCACGGCGGGCTTGGGACGAGATGCTTTCGTCTTGGCCGTCTTGGGTTGTGATGTGTTGGCCTTGGAGCGACATCCGGAAGTTCACGCCGCCTTGGTGACGGCCCTGGAACGGGCCTTGCAAGATCCTGCGACCCAAGAATCTCTGGGGGATCGGCTGTGTTTCCAACATGGAGATGCCCTAGCTCTCCTACCCGACCTGGTGAAGTCCACCCGTCCCAACGTTCTGTATTTGGACCCGATGCATCCTCACCGCCAACGCAGTGCTCTGACTCGATTGCCCTTGCGGGAGCTCCGCGCCTTAGTGGGGGAGGATCCCGATGCTGGCCAATTGACTCAGTTGGCCTGCCAGCAGGCCGTGCCCAGGGTCGTGGTGAAACGGCCCACTGGAGCCGACCCTTTGTGGGGGAAACCATCGACCTCAATTCCTGGGCGTACGACCCGCTTCGATTTGTACTTTCCCGGGTAAAATGGCCGGCTGTCGCCTGCGGCGGCCCCACCATGCACGATTCTGCGTCCCTCTTGGAAGTTCCATCCCCGGCGGAAATCCGCGACTGGGCAACGGAGAATGGTGTCCTCATTCTTGCGCATAGTTATCAAGATGGCTTCCTGCAGGACGCCGCCCATTTTGTGGGGGACAGTCTGGAATTGGCGCGCCGCGCGGCCGAAACGCAGCCCAAGGCCATCTGTTTTTGCGGAGTTCATTTTATGGCCGAGACGGCTGCCCTCCTTTGTCCGCAGGCTCGCGTCTTCATCCCCGATCTCGCGGCGGGTTGTTCCTTGGCCGATTCCTGCGCCGCCGAGGATCTTGCGCGCTATCAATCCTTCTTGACCCAGAAGTTGGGGCGTCGGCCGCAAACGGTGGCCTACGTCAATTGCACTGCGGGAGTAAAGGCCCTTTCCGATGTGATTTGCACGAGCGGCAACGCCCGCCGAATTGTGGAAAGCATTCCCCAAGAGGAGCCGATTCTTTTCGTCCCTGATGTTCATTTGGGTGGTTGGCTGCAGGAAGTGACGGGCCGAGAAATGATCCTTTGGGATGGCGCTTGCTTCGTGCATGAACTGTTTAGCGTGGACACTTTGACCGCCCTCCAGCAGGAACATCCTGAGGCCATCACCATGAGTCACCCCGAGTGCCCCAAACCCATTCGCGAAATTAGCGATCACGTGTTGGGGACCGCCGGCATGTTGGCCTTGGCTGACAAGTATCGAGGCCACACTTTTTTGGTGGGCACGGAGGGCAACATGCTCTATCGCCTCGAGAAGCAAAGCCCCCAAAACACCTATCTGCCCGCCCCTGGCCCCTCCTGCGCCTGCAATCTTTGCCCGCATATGCAATTGAACACTCCGGAGAAACTGTGGCTAGCTCTGCAGAACCAAGGTCCTGAGGTCGTCGTCGATGAGGCCCTGGTCATCCCGGCTCGTCGGGCCCTCCAGCGGATGCTGGATTTGGCCTGATCGAAGCCAAATTTTGGCCGGTTAATCGCTACTTCAAGGAAATTGAAAAATATTTTCCAAAAAAGTGTCCCAAAATCCATTATTTTGCTCGTCGTGGTTGGGGCCTCGGCTCCTGCCGCATTTTTTTTGCCCTGATGACGCTAGAATCTCCGGCAAACCGTGCCGCCCCTCGAAATTACCCCTTTAGCCCTCGCTGTCCAGGTCATTTTTGCCTGCGCCATCGCCTATCTGGCCCGGCAAAGGGGCCGAAACCCCCTTGGTTGGTTCTTTGGCGGCATCCTGGGCGGGTTTTTGGCCTTGGTTCTGCTCATTGTCCTTCCGGATCTGGAAAAGGAGAAATTGCGACAGACCCGCGCGGCAAGACCTGAACCCATGCCCGCTCCAGAGCCCCAAAACCCGGAACCCACTCGGGAACCTGAGGGGCTCATGGCGTCCGCAACTGCGACCTCGCC
>CAYXFZ010000011.1:0-22299 GCA_964464385.1 uncultured Planctomycetales bacterium | reverse complement strand
GGAGGCCAAGCTCGCGGTCCGTTGAAACAGGCCGAGGCTCGCCAGTTGGCCGAGTCGGAGTCTCTCCTGGTTTGGCATGAGGACATGCAGGACTGGACACCCTTCCCGGAAAGTCTCTTGGCTAGGGCCTGACCTTCGATCCGCAGATTGCGGATCCGGGATTTAGCGGGATTGGTTCTCTACCCAAGCCTTCCATTCTTTTTCCAGCCGATCCAGTTTTCTTTGGGCGACAGTTTTCTTGAAACTGGAAGTGCTCCCCTTGCTGCGCCAAGCATCCGTTAAATAGTTTCCAAAGCGCTGGCGCATGCTCTCCTCATCGTGGTTGTAAAGGAAAGCAAACAAAGTATACGACTGGCAAAAGGCCCGCTCTTGACCAGTGGACGAACCAAAGTCGGTGAGAGAATAATTGAGGACACGCATCAGGCCGTCTTTCTTCTTCAAATTGAAATGATTGAGAATGGAGCCCTTGTCCAAGCGGGAAGGGTCGTAATCTGGAGCGCCCGGCCGAGAGTTGCCGCCAGTGAGGGCGGAGGCCAACCAGTGGCCCATGCCCTCCGCCAACCAACCCGGGAATGCAGGTTTGCTACGACCCATTTCGCGGGCGGTGGAGTCGGTAATCGCGTGGGCCACCGTGCGATAAATGCGGCTTGCAGAGCCGCCCCGGAAATAACTTTTCAGAATGCGGCCTTGCGGATCCCAGAAGGAATCCAACAAGGAAGATGTGCTGGGAAAGGACTCCTCGTCAGGATAAAAGTGGACAACAATGGGATTGCGTAATTCTTGCAAGAGAGCCATCCCCTGGAAGGCGTCGAAAAAAGCAGCGTAGGTTTGCTCTACTTCAGCAATCGTCGTGACCACCAAGGGTAGAGGACCGGCAGCATGGACTTCGAAGTGAGCGGTGTTCATCACCCAAGGGTCCTTGAATTTCATGTGGCGGTCCAAAAGTTTGTCCCAGGTCGCGGTTTTGCCGTTGCCAACCTTGGCGGTCCAAGTGTCTTTCTTTTTCTTATGTCCAAGCCGCAGGTGGGCCTCTTCATTGGTCGGATCCGCGGCCAAGGTAACCCACAAAAGAAAATCGGAGTCTCGCAAGAGACCATGATTGTTGCACCAGTCTGCCAGGGCCAGAGCTTCTTTGGGTTGAGATCCGGCGGCAAAGAGATCGTGCAAGCGGCGCACGTAATCCGAGTAGTCCGGCCGTGGCCCATCCATGGTGTCCACTTTGTCTCGAGGGATTTCACGCACCCGAGTCCCTTGCGCTAGCAAAACCTTTTCGTCATCCACTCGCAAAATAATGCCCATCATTTCCTTGCCACTCTTCAGAACCACACGGTCAAGAGGGGGATCCCCCAAGAGAACCATGGTGAGGACGAGGCAGAGCACATCGGCATCCTAGCGAAAGAAAAAAAACAGACGCCGGCAAAACCGGCGCCTGTAAGGCAGGAAAAGGCATTCGGCTTACCAGCGGTAGCCTCCAGGGGAGGAAACCTGCCAGTTGGCGGAGGCGGCAACGGGGTCGTAAAACGGGTTGCCCGCAGGGAAGGACTCTGGGGTGCTCTTGGCAAGGAACTTGTAGTCCGTGCCGTCCGAGCGGAAGGAATAGCCTTCGGTACCAAACGAGGTCTTCTCATTGGGATCCTTGGGCAGTGCCGGCAAGAAGGTTGGGACCAAGCCCTTGATGTAGCCCTTGTCGCCGTAATTGGCAACGTGGCCAAGTTCCACGGACCAGGTGCCTTCGGTGGTCGGGTAATCGCCATTGACGCGCTTGTAGGCCTCCAGAGCTGATTGAACGGCCTTGAGGTCCGCGCTACGGCGGGCGTCGCGTGATGTGGCGGCGCTGTCATTCAGGACGGGGATCAAGACCCCGGCCAGTAGAGCGAGAATGGTCACTACAATGAGCATCTCGACGATCGTAAAGCCTGCTTGGCGTTGCATTTCGGTTGTTTCTCCAGTCTATTTTTGGGCAATGTTTGTCGGCATCGAAGGTGATTCCGACAGCCCTTTATCGTCCAGAGGGAATGCGTCCTTGAGCCAATCTAGGCGCTATTCTGCGTCCCATGGATGGCGCTGGGGCTCTTCTGGCCACTCTGTTGGCCTACAAGCTCGTTTTGCTTGGGATTGGCTTCTGGGCCGCCCGGCGAACTCGCAGTGGCGAGGACTTTTACCTGGGTGGGCGGGCGCTGGGTCCCTGGGTGGCATCCATTTCCTCTGCCGCCTCTTCTTCCTCTGCTTGGAGTCTCTTGGGGGTTTCCGGCGCCGCCTGGAAGTGGGGCCTTTCTGCGGCTTGGCTTCTACCAGCCTGCCTTTGCGGATTTGCCTTGAATTGGTGGGTCGTGGCGGGTCCATTGCGCCGGATTTCGGCGGCCACAGGCAGTACTACCTTGGTCGGTCTTTTGGCTGCGGAAGTGGAGCCACGGTGGAAGAGGCCTCTGACGATGTTGGCTGCTGGCATCGTTCTTCTTTCCTTGGGCGTCTATGTAGCGAGCCAATTCAAGGCTGCGGGCTTGACCTTTGCCGCATCCTTGGACATGTCACCTACGCCAGCAATTTTGGTTGGCAGTGCCTTGGTTCTTTTTTACACCATGGTCGGCGGGTTTTGGGCCGTGTCGGTGACGGACCTGTTGCAAGGTCTGGTGATGGCCGCCGCTGCCATCGTCGTGCCAGTGGCTGCATTGATGGCCTGTGGGGGTTGGGAGGGAATGATCGCCGGCTTGGCCAAGGTCAGGCCAGATCTTTTGGATTGGGGCCGCGGCAAGAGTGGCCCGGCGCTGATCGGTTTCGTGGTGGGCACCTTTGGCATTGGCTTGGGTTATCCCGGGCAACCGCACGTGGTCAACCGGTTCATGGCCATGCGATCCGAATCCGACATCCGCAAGGGTGCTTGGATTTCCATGGTTTGGGCATTGGTTCTGTACAGCGGCATGTTGTTGGCGGGATGGTGCGCCCGCGCCCTAGGACACGTGCCAACGGATCACGAAGGAGTCTTGTTGGTGCTGACGCGGGGATTGTTTCCGGCAGCCGTTGCCGGTGTGATTGTGGCTGCCGTGTTGTCGGCAATCATGTCCACGGCCGACAGCCAGTTGTTGGTGTGCGGTTCCACCGTGGCGCACGACTTGCCAAAAAAAGATCGGCTCAGGCCCCGCCGTGGCTTGGCATTGGATCGGGTTTCAGTTTTTCTCATTGGCATCCTGGCCGTGTGGGCGGCGATGAGTTTGGAACAAACTATTTTTGATTCGGTGCTCTTCGCTTGGTCGGCACTGGGTGCCTCTCTTGGTCCATTGCTTTTGGTTCGCATTTTGCGCGGCCCCGTTGCTGGACCTTGGGCCATTGCTTCCATGTTCTTGGGCTTTGCTGTGACCTTGATTTGGTTTTTCACTCCAGCGCTCAAGGCCCAAATCTACGAACTCGTCCCAGCCTTCAGTGCCGCTCTGATTCCCGCCTGGTTCGGCGTCCGCCGTCCCGTCGGCTAACCCTCAATCCCGAAAGCTAGCCAACACTGGGGCGTGGTCGCTAGGAGCACCCTCGCCGGTGGATTTGCGGCGCTCTTCTCGATCCACCTCAAAGGCAGTGCAGCGCTCGGCCAAGGGGGTGCTGGCCAAGATGAGATCGATGCGCAGGCCCAAATTGCGGGGATGGGAACCGCCGCGGTAATCCCACCAAGTAAACAGACCCTCTTCCTGGCTGAACTTGCGTTGCAGGTCCTGTAGGCCCCAGTCGTACAAGGTCTGGACAAAGGCACGTTCGGGCTCCGTGCAAAATATGCGGCCGCGCCATTGATCGGCATCCCAGACATCTCGATCGTCTGGCGTGATATTGAAATCGCCGCAGATGAGGAAGGGTTCGCTGGGATTCAATTCCTTTTTCACCCAAGTTTGCAGGGCCGCCAGCCATTCCAGTTTCAAATCGTATTTTGGATCGCCGACTTCCTTGCCATTGACGATGTAGGCATTCACGATCCGAATGCCTCGGTAGAGGCCACTGATGACGCGGGCTTGTTCCGGAATCGGATCGCCGTCAAAACCATGCCGAACGTCGGCCACAGCCTCGCCATCGGCTCGGGCCAGGAGGGCCACGCCGTTGTAGGTCTTTTGCCCAAAAGCACTCGCCAAGTAACCGGCAGTTGCCAAATCTTCATGCGGAAAATTGTCGTCCTGGGATTTGGTTTCCTGCAGGCAGAGCAAGTCCGGTTTGTGGCGCTCCAAGGCCGCCAAAACTCGCGGCAAGCGAGCGCGGATTGAGTTGAGGTTCCAAGTGGCGATTTTCATGATTCTGCGAGTTCCCAGGGAATAAGTTCCCACTCTGGGATGGGTGGGGAGGATTCGGGCGCCCAAAGGGCCCAGGTGCCGAGATGCCAACGGAGGAACTGTTTGAGTCGGTCGTCCCCCGGGAAGAAGGAATCTCGGCGAATGATTGGAGCTTCCTCTTGTTCCCATCCGTAGGAAGCGCGTTCTTGGAGTCGTCGTGCGGCGATGTCCCATGGATCTTGTTGCGCACGCGCCAACATCGTTCCGGCCATCAAACCCACGGGAATCCACAAAATGGCGGCGACGCTGAGACGAGTACGCCAGCGTTGTGAAAGTGCCTCCCAATCTTCGCGCCAGAGGGCGGAAAACAAAATGGCCACGGCCGGCCAGACCACGAACAAATAGCGCGAGCCCTCGCGTTGGCCGAGCGAAGCGCCGACATAGACCAGAGCCAGCCACCCTAAGCAGAGGGGGACTTCGGGGCGCATGCGGGTCAGGCGGCTGGGGAGGCGCCACAAAATCAACAACCCCCACGGCAGGGAATAGAGGCCCAGGCGAGTGGCGTAGTAGAGCCAAGTCGAACCGGAGATGGGGTGGGGGGCGGCGCCGGGCAATGAGGGCCAGACTTGCTGTTGGAAATAACTCCACCAAAAACTCGCGCCATCCCCTTGGGCGCGGTGGGCCAAGTCAAAAGCAAAGGCCAGAGTGAGGCCCAACACGCCAGCAGCCAGGGCCCTGCGAAGCGGCCTACGGTGGCCCACTCGGGCATCCATCCACCACAACAAGGGCACCATGCCAGCAAACACGCCACGAGTCAGCAAGGCGCCGCCGAAGAAGAGGCCAGCGAGCAGAGCGCCACGACGACGGCGAGTTCGCAAGGAGGCCAGCGCCGCGCAGACGCAAGCGGCAAAGGGAATTTCCAAACCTGCGCGCAGGCTGTACTTGGCCACAGGGAGCATAAAAAGCAGGGCAAGCACGGCCAGACCACCTGCACCGCGGCGGCCGCCGGCCAAGCGCCAAACGGCGGCCGTCAAGAGTCCTAGCCACCACAAGTTGGCCAACAAGGGGGCCGCGTAATCGTCCAATCCCGTGGCGAAGGCCTGCAGGAAAGCGGCTAGCCAAAGTGCTCCGGGTGGATTTTCGCGGAAAAATTGTTGTTCGCCATCCTTGGCCCAGGTCGGTGCCGCCCAATTCCCTTCCTTGGCAATCTCGCGCGACATCGCGCCGTACAAACAGGAATCCCCATCGGTAAGGGTGGCCACATCCAGAGTCAGCCAGGCACTTGCCAGCGTCATGGCCACCCCTGCCGCAATCCGATGCCCTCTCATGCGCGCATCCTAGCCTGCGGCCTAGGCTCGTAGAATGCGAGGCCATGAGTCCTTCCACCGCTGCGCAAGACCTCTCCTTCCTCGACGAGTTGGGCCTGACTGGTGTCCAAAGTGGCGCCTACTGTGGCCAGTGGCTGGAATGCACCGGCTCCAAACTGGCGGTGTACAGTCCCGCAACCGGGGAACAAATCGGCAGTATTCAACAGGCTAGTGGCGAGGACTACGAAAAAGTGGCCCAGGCCGCGCATGAAGCCTTCTTGAAGTGGCGCGAATTGCCCGCCCCATTACGTGGGGAGTATGTGCGACGCATAGGCGAAGAATTCCGCAAGTTCAAGGAACCCTTGGGCAAGTTGGTGTCCTGGGAGATGGGCAAAATTTTGCAAGAGGGATTGGGCGAGGTGCAGGAAGCGATTGACATCGCCGACTTTGCCGTGGGCCAATCCCGCATGCTCTATGGGCTCTCCATGCACAGCGAGCGGCCGGAACATGCCATGCGCGAGCAGTGGCACCCGCTGGGCGTGGTCGGGGTGATTTCTGCGTTCAATTTCCCTGCTGCGGTATGGGCCTGGAACTCCATGCTGGCCATGATTTGTGGCGATTCCACATTGTGGAAGCCGAGTTCAAAAACTCCCTTGACCGCAATTGCCATGACTAAAGTGGCGGCGCGCGTGCTCGAGCCCGAGGGCTGGGGTGCGGTTTGCTCCCTAGTTGTGGGACGCGGTTCCGAAGTGGGAGAAATCCTGCTGGGCGACAAGCGCGTGCCCCTGGTTTCGGCCACGGGCTCCTGCTCCATGGGCAAACACGTGGCGGAAAAATTGGCCTCGCGTTATGGCCGAACGATCTTGGAACTGGGCGGCAACAATGCCGTTGTCGTCATGGAGGATGCCGACTTGGAGATGGCGGCCCGGGCCATCATGTTTGGCGCGGTCGGGACAGCTGGCCAGCGTTGCACTTCGACTCGGCGCGTGCTGGTGCATCAGGCAGTGCGGGAGAAGTTGGTAGCGCGCTTGGTGGCCATGTATGCCAAGGTTTCCATCGGCAATCCACTGGAAGATGGCGTTTTGATGGGCCCGATGATTGACCAAGGCGCCTGCGACGAAGTTTTAACGGCCATCGAAACCATCCAGGAACAAGGCGGTGAGATTCTCTGTGGTGGCGAGCAAATTCATCCTGACGGTTGCGAAGGAGGGTTCTACTTGACCCCTGCGATTGCCGTGGCCGACAACTCTTGGCAAATCGTGCAGGACGAAACCTTCGGCCCCCTGCTCTACATCATTGAAGTGGAAGATCTGGAGCACGCCATACGAATCCACAACGATGTGCCGCAAGGATTGAGCTCGGCCATCTTTACTTTGAATATGCGCTCGGCAGAGCGCTTCTTGTCTGCGGCCGGGTCCGACTGCGGCATTGCCAATGTCAACATCGGCACTTCGGGTGCCGAGATCGGCGGCGCTTTTGGCGGTGAAAAGGAAACTGGCGGCGGGCGCGAGTCCGGTTCGGATTCCTGGAAGGCTTACATGCGCCGGCAAACGAATACTGTCAACTGGAGTGATGAACTGCCGCTCGCGCAGGGCGTCTCCTTTGACATGGACTGATGGATAGGGTCTTCCTGAACGCGGAATGATCAAGTACACGATGACTGCGCTTGCCCTGAAAATGTTCTCGGCAACGTCCCAGACTCGAAAGCTTTACCGTTTTCTGGGCAATTCTTTGGGGGCTTCGAAGCGGTCCTCCATGGGCCTACCGGGAGAGTACGTAGAGCGAGCCAAACTCTACGTGGACCTTTTTGAGAAGAATCGAATCTTGGAACCTGGTGCGAGACTGCTGGAGTTGGGGACGGGTTGGGTGCATTGGGAATCCACCGCCCTCCGACTCTTTAACGACGTCCAAGTCACGATGTTTGACCCTTGGGACAACCGGCAATTGGAGCCTTACCAAGCTTGGTGGCGCCAAATGGAACCCTTCTTGGAGGATTTTCCGATTGCTGCGAATCGTCAGGGGGCGGCCCGCGCACTATTGGGCCAGGCTCTTTCCGCCCAGTCCTTCGACGAATTGTATGGCACCATGGGATTTAATTACGTGGTGAATCCCACTGGCAAGTTGGATGTCTTTGAGGAGGACACATTCCGCGCACTCTTCAGCAACAACGTTTTTGAGCACATTTCCAAAGAAATCGTGGTCGAATACATTCGCGATCTTTATCGAGTGTTACAACCCGGAGGTTATTCCGTTCACACCATTGACATGGGGGATCATCTGGTCAAGTACGACTTGCCTGTTTGTCGGAAGAATTACTTGCGTTACTCTGAACGTGTTTGGAAATTGTTCTTTGAAAACTCGGTTCAGTATTTCAACCGGATTCAACGCACGGAGTGGTTGCAAATGTTTGAGGATGCCGGCTTCGAACTCTTGGACGAAATCGTTTCTTCTCGTGAGATTCCCACCCCGATCCACCCGGATCACGGCCACCTGGATCGCAAGGACGTGGAGTGCACGCATATCCAGGTCGTCCACAGGAAATGACCCGCACGAGCATCACGCTGAGGGTCAGTGCTCCTCTTGAAGTCGTATTTCAGACTGTAGCCGACATTCGTAATTATGCAAAGGCGGTGCCTATGATCGAAAAGATCGAATTTTTTTGGCGCAAGAAATGGGTTTGGGAACCCGATTTCGAGAAACTCGCCGGATGCACGCCACGGTTTGGGATACGGTCATTTCGGTTCGGTTAGTGGACGAGCGAACGGAATTGAGTTTGGTCATGGATTCCCATGCCCACAAATGGTTGTCCAAGATCCTGAATCCTTTGCTGAAAGGAATGATTCAGAAAGAAGTTCGCAAGGACTTGGAAGCCGTAAAATTGTATTGCGAACGACCATGAGCAACTTCAACGCCGAACACAATCGTGGAGTTTGGTTCGACATTCCCGTACGGGATGTGGACCTCCCGAGTTCTACCGCCAAGTCTTGGCCCTTGGCGTTTCCGTGGAAGAATGGAAGGGGCTCCGCTTTGGTGTGCTCGACCATGACCAGGGCAACGGAGCTTGTCTGGTCCATGGTGAGGCTTGGATTCCGTCCCGCGAGGGCACCTTGGTTTATTACAACGCCGATGGGCGCCTCCGCGAAGCTGTTGCCAAAGTGGTTCCTGCGGGGGGAGAGATCCTGGAGGAGGTTCAGGCCATCGGGCCGCACGGTTTCCGCGCGATCGTTCTGGACAGTGAGGGCAATCGCATAGCTCTCCATTCCAATACGGATTCCTGACCTACATAGGCCAAGGCCCGTGCACCGATTACGGTTATTCGATCCGTTGGCCGAACGCGTTGGTGAAGTTTACGGAAGGTAGAACCAAGGCCTGGAACCAGACAAACTTGCTGGATGTTCCGGCGGGAACCGGCAGGGAAAAGGAGGCGTCTCCTTGAGCAGAAACTTGGACCTGGTTCAGAAAAGGAAAGGTGGGGAGAGGAGAGCGTTGCCCCAAGTCGTTGAGGTAGGCCCACCTCCGGTGAGTGATGCGGCGAAATACACCTTCTCCCCTACCGGCCCATCCCGTAGGCGGAAATTGGCGGTGCTTGCAGAACGAAGGCCCTGGATTCGAAGAGAAGGGGTGGGCGGACCGCTCCATAAGAAAATGCCAGTCCGGCCCCAATATTGGTCCCCGGGTCCCGTGGGATCCCAAACGTCGTCGTGAACCAGGAGGTCATCAAAACCATCGCCATTCAGATCGCCGATCGAACACCCAACTCCGGGGAATCCAGACGGGGCCGGGATCGGGTTACCCGTAGCACTGGAATAGAGCCCAATGTCTGGGATCCACCAAGGATAGGCGTTGACATAAACTTTTTTCTCCACCGAGAGATCAGGGAAGCCATCGCGGTCCAAATCATCGAGCAGACATCCTCCAACTCTTCCATAACCGATCTGGGCCGTTTCTCCGAACAGGGCTCAGATCGATTGGCGGGTGGCTCCTGAAAATAGTTCGAATTGAGGGGAGTCATAGTCCATCGTGGCGCAAAAATCGGCGATGCCATCTCCGTCCAGGTCCGCGCCGCCAGCGACTGCTGCGCCGAAAGAGCCTCCATCCCCATTGGGTACAGGTGGGACCTCGATCCGGGCCAGGATTGAGCCGGTGGAACCGGAGTAAAGGAAGGTGGCCCCAACTCGAATCCCAGCAGCGTCCGTGTAACCCGGATCCCCGACCAGGATCTCGTTGACGCAGTCTCCGTCGGCATCTCCGATGGCCATAATCGACTGTCCCCGGTTCCCGTAGCCTCCTGGTCCAATTCCCTGCCAGTAGTGAATCATCGACCCGTCCCATCCCGAATAAATGCAAAGTGCGTCGCCCCACTGATTCGCATGCACCCCGAAATCATGGAAGCCATCCCCATCCAGGTCGCCGAGGTCCCGAATCAATCGGCCGAAGCCATCGTGAGGTGCAGGAGTGAGCACGCTGTAAAAAAGGCCCCCTGTCGCCCCGGAATAAACATGCACTTGCCCATTGCCCATTCCCGGGGCGGCGATTGCCCCCAGTCGGGGACTCCATCTCCGGGTCACATCACTTAGGCCGGACGCCGAATCTCCGTAGGAATCCCGAGCGTTGGCCCCCTGATATTCGCGGATCAGGGTCCAAGATCCCTGGAGTAAGGGGAGGAGTAGAGAAGTCAAACAGAACAAGGCGAACGTGCCCGGGTTTAGCACGGAATGAAACTGTCCTTTTTGGGCCCATCTGACGCTAGAATGCGCGGCTTCCATGGCGGTCTCCTGTGGCATCGTGGGGCTTCCGAATGTCGGCAAGTCCACCATTTTCTCGGCCTTTTCTGCGGCGCAAGCGGAGGTCGGGAACTTTCCCTTTTGCACCATTGAGCCCAACGTGGCTGTGGTGGAGGTGCCCGATGATCGCCTGGAGTTGATCCACGGGTTTATAGAAACCCAAAAGGTGATTCCAGCCGTGGTGCAGGTGGTGGACATTGCCGGCCTAGTGCGGGGTGCATCCGAGGGCGAGGGCATGGGCAATCAGTTTCTTGGCAATATTCAGGAATGCTCCGCAATCATGCATGTGGTGCATTGTTTCGAAGGAGACAAGGTAATCAGGGATCGTGCCGTGGATCCGGTGGGGGACATCGAAGTCATCGAAATGGAATTGGCCCTGGCCGATTTGGCAACCACCCAGAGAGTCATGGATCGCACGGCGAAAAAAGCCCGCGTAGACAAGGCGGTGGCCGAGGAGTTGGCCACTCTACGCAAGGCCAAGGACATTTTGGAAACCGGAGGTCAGTTGCGTTCCGTCTCCTGGTCCAAGGAGGAGCGTCGCGCCCTCAAACCACTTTGCCTCCTAACCCTCAAGCCCGTTCTCTACGTTGCCAATGTTGCGGATACCGATCTGGACGGGAGTTCCGCGCATGCAAAAGCGGTGGCCAAATACGCATCCCAGACTGGCAGCGAGTGGCTTCCCATCTGTGGAGATCTGGAATTGGAGTTGCGAAGGATGGACAAAGAAGAACGCCTCCTCTTCCAGGGCGAACTTGGGATTTCTGAACTCGGCCTGGGCCGTCTTTCCCGCTCCATTTATGCACTCCTCGGTCTCCAGACCTATTTCACGGCTGGTGAAAAGGAAATCCGAGCCTGGACGATTCTCAAGGGGGACCGGGCTCCAGTTGCCGCTGGTGTTATCCACACCGACTTCCAAAATGGCTTTATTCGGGCGGAGGTTTACTCAGTGGACGACCTGCAAGCGGAGGGGTCCGAGGCCGCCATCAAAGCGGCCGGGAAACTCCGTACCGAGGGTAAAGACTACGTGATGCGAGACGGCGACGTCGCGCATTTCCTGATCGGTCCCTAGTTCAATTCACGCTCAGGGACCCGGCAGGGGAATCCCATGTGATTCCGTCCCCGCCAAGACCACGGCAGCAGAGGACTCGCCCTGGGCCAAGGACGGAAAGTTGGCAAGGGTCGCCCGCACGGCGGCCTCATCCCAAGCGGGATCGAAGCGTACTCCAAAGGAGGTCGCATCCACGATCAAGGGAATCCGTTCTTCCCCGTTTTAGTACCAAGCACCGGAGGGTGCGAGGCCCTGCTGGGGGAACGAGGGGAGGAATGAGAGGAAAGCAGAGATCAGGAGCATGCGTCCAGGTTAGCCCGCTTCTCCCAACCTGCGGTCCAGTTCGCCGCTGTTTTGCAGGGCAGAAAGGTCATCCCAGCCGCCAATCAGTTCCCCATCCAGAAAAATCTCGGGAACGGTGCTGCGGCCCCCGGAGCGCTCCAGCATTTCCTTGGTCTTGTCAGGATTTTCGTCTAGGTTGATTTCCACCCATTTTTGTTCCTTGGACTCCAGAAGGCGCTTGGCAAGGGTGCAGTAAGGGCAAACGGTGCGGGTGTAGATTTCGAATCGAGTCATGGGAGTTCTGGGTTGACGCTAGGCTGGGATTGTCCCAGAATCCCCCTCCCATGACCATCCTCCAGGACGAAATCGAGACCCTTGTTGCCGCCGAACTCTCAGGTGCTATTGTGCGCGCCGAGGATTTGACTGGAACCCAGGACCATTGGTCCTTGGAAATTCTTTGGGAAGGATTTCGTGGAGCGACTCTCCTCCAGCAACACAAACGGGTTTTGGAAATCCTTCGCCCGCGCATGGAAGGGGATGGAGATGGTTCTCTCCATGCTGTCCAGATCCGCACCCTCATTCCCGATTCTCCATCATGAACACCCAAGAAACTCTCGAAGAGGCCATTCGCACCACCCCAGTTCTCCTCTTTACAAAAGGAGACAAAAACTTTCCCCGCTGTGGTTTTTCCGCCGCGGTGATTCAAGTCTTTCAGGAGTTGGAAGTTCCCTTCGAAACGGTGGACATTTTCTCCCACGAAGAAATCAAGCCTGCCCTCGTGGCCATTAGCGATTGGCCAACCACGCCCCAAGTTTTCGTCGGCGGTGAGTTTGTCGGTGGCGGTGACATCGTCCGTGAGATGCATGCTCGGGGCGAATTGGCTCCGTTGGTCGCCAAGGCTCTGGCGGACGAGGGGGCCTAAGGTGCTCTATTCCACCGATCGGCCGGAGCGCATTACCTTCGGAGAGTGTTGGTGTCGAGATGGCCTCCAGTCCATCACCACGCAGGTGCCTACCGAGCAGAAACTGGAAATGTTGCATGGCATGATTGATGCCGGGATTCCCGAGATGGAGGTGACCTCCTTCTCGCACCCCAAACTCTTGCCGCAGTTCTCGGACGCCGTTGCAGTATTGCAGGGCCTGCGCCGGGGCGACCACGGCTCGAAGTTTCGGGTCCTCATGCCCAACATGAAAGGCTGGGAACGATTTGAGGCTTGCGTCGAGAAGGGGTTCGGGGCCGACAAGATCATTCTCATGATCAGTTCCTCGGAAACCCACAACACCAAAAATTTCCGCGCTACGCACGAGGAGGCCATGGCAGAGCACGGCGCCATCATGAAGCGCTCTCTTGCCGTTGGCGTGGATGTGATCGGTTGTGTGGGGACTGTCTATGGCTGTGCCATCCAGGGAGATATTCCGTTGAGCGAGGTGGAAAAGCTCACCCGCTTTTACGTGGATGCTGGGGCATCGGTCATCATGTTGGGCGACACCACCGGACAAGCGAATCCTGTCCAGGTGGAACGGGTTCTGGAACATTTGTTCTCCGCTTTTCCCGACGTGGAATTCCTCGCCCATTTTCATGACACCCGAGGGACCGGGGTGGTCAACTCCATGACCGCCATCAACATGGGAGTGCGTTGGGTGGATGGATCCCTTGGGGCCATTGGTGGTCAGCCGGCCGTTGGCGCCGCTCTTTATCATTTGGGACACAAGGGCAATACCTGCAGTGAGGATTTCATCGCCATGGTGGAGGAATCCGGCATCCAAACGGGCATTGATGTGGACAAACTGATCCTCCTGGGGCAACGCGCCGAATCGGTCGTCGGCTTTTCAATGCGGTCCAATGTCATTCATGCCGGGCGCGTGGATCACGACCCTTCTTCTGCCGAGAAGGGCAAAGGGCCCGGGTTGGGCGCTTCCGTGCAGGACGCCCCTTCCTGATGCGGATTCTGGCCGTCTATCGCGGCCTGCCGTGGCCTCGCCAGGAGGGCTACCACCTGCGTTTGTTGGCCCTTGCCGAGCACTGGTCCCAACGCCACGAAGTGAATTTGCTTGGATTGATTCATGAGGATCCCCAAGAAGAATTGCTTGCATCGGTCCGGTCCTTGTCCTGTTTTGCGGAGGTCCGCATCTTGCGCATGCCTGCCCGCAGTGGCCTTGGCCGCATTCGCACTCATCTCGGCCTAAATCCCGCGGCTTCTCTTTTGGCCGAGCGTCCCGGTTTGGACGTTCAGTTGGAACGCACGGTTCGGGATTGGCAGGACGAGGCAAATATGGATGTGGCCTGGGTCTTTGATCCCTGGGCTGACGTGTTCTTTCATCGTGCCGCCAACCAACTTCCTTCACTCCTGGATGTCTGCGATTGCCGGAGCCTTTATTACCAACGAAGGCTTGAGGATCCCGGACTCAGCCTTCTGCAACGCCTTCGGTTTCGGCAACTGCATCGTCGCTTTCGCGGATTGGAATCTTTTGCTTTGCAGGCCTATCCCCTGGCCACAGCGGTTTCTCAGGACGACCGCACGGCATTGCTGGAATTGGAGTCCTCGGCGCGCGTCGAAGTCATTCCGAATGGGGTGGATGGCGACCGTTTTGCCTCCCCCGAGGGAAGCGTTCCCGAAGCTGGGCATTTGATCTTGTTTGGGAATCTGGATTTTCTACCCAACTCGGATGCAGCCCTGCACTTTGCGCGGGATATCTTTCCTTTGATTCGGCAGTCGCATCCGGAGGTTCGTTTTTCCATCCTGGGCACGAATCCGGGTGCAGAAGTCTCCGCTTTGGCTGCTCAAGACGGAGTGGAGGTCGTCGGTGAGGTAGAGGACCTGCGGCCTTGGTTGGCCCGTGCCGCCATGTTGGTCGCTCCGATCCGCTATGGGGCCGGGATCAAAAACAAAATATTGGAGACCGCTGCCGCGGCGCGGCCGGTGGTCTGTTCCACGCGAGCAACGGCATCTCTTCACAAAGACGTCCAAGAGCACCTACGAGTTGCGGATCAACCTCAGGCCTTCGCCGAGCAAGTTTGCGCCCTCTTGGATCATCCTGTGAGGGCACTTGAACTCGGGCAATCCTTGCAAGTAGCCGTGAAAACGCACCACACTTGGGCGGCGGCGGCCACACGCTACGAAGAACTCTTTGCCACGTTGCGATCCTGACCCTGCCGCTGGAACTTATTGAATGGTCAGAGAAAGGGCGTTGGAATCGTAGGCCCGGTTGCCTACCAAGGCCGCGATTTCCAGCCAAAAGGTTCGGCCCAGGGCCGCCGCCGGAATGGGTGGGCTCTGGGCGGAGGCTGCACCTGTGGCGTCCGCGGTCCCTTGGGCACCAATGGAAATGGGGGCGCCAAGGTCAAAACTATGCGAGTAGAAAACGGAACCATTGGTGTTGGTGGACCAGATCAACCACCAAGGGGCATTGGCAGGGGCACTGTTGATGGTCCAAGTCCCAATGGCACCCGGGGCCAAGGTGGCGGGGCCTGCCAACACAATGGTGTCCAGGGCGACCACAGGGTCCAACGAGATGACGGAGAAATCATCCAGACCCCAACCGCCGAGTTCCATTTTGCTGTCTGAGTCCAACTCGAAGCGGACCACGACCGCAGGATTGCCGTCGGCATGAGCGGAAATGTCCACCGTTTGCTGACGCCAGGCCACGTCCAGAATATTAAAAGATGGGCCCGTGAACCCTGCCGGGCTCTGCCAGACCACCTTGCCATTCACCAAGATGCGACCGGAGTCGTAAGGGGTTCCTTCGATGGAGGACCAACGCTGGAATAAGAGCTGGGTGTTGGTGGTACCACTGCAATCCAAGGTTGGGGACTGCAGCCACATGGAGGCATTCGAGGGATAGGAGCCATTCGTGCCCAATCCGAGGTCATTGCCCCAGATGTTCTTGCCACTGAAGGCCTGATCCGGGTCGTACCAAGTCGTACCATCGTGGCGCGTGCCCGTTCCGGACTTGCCCTGGGGTGCACCTCGCTGGAAATCGTCGCCACTGCCCCCGTGGGTCCAACCTTCATCGCTCGAGCCATCAAAGTCGTTGAAGTACACCGTGCGGACGATTCCAACCACGAAGCTCAGCGGGTTGTCGCCGGGAAACGAAGATGCGGGATACCAGCCGGCGCGGCCGCCGTCATCGGTGGCGTGGACGTAGTATTCGACTGTGGCTGGTGAGGCCTGGCCAGGAATGGCCCCACCCCATTCGTCTGGGTTTCCGGTTGGCGCCATGGGGGACACTTTCCAAGAGCCTTGATCCACGCGGTACCAGAGGTCGGCCTTGGAAATGGCGGCACCGGAACGCAGGGGTTGAATGATGGATGAAACCGAATAGGGCCCTGTCTCGTCTTGAGTATTGGGGAGCGGGGTCAGGTTGAAGGCCACCGATTGGCCATCAATGCGAACAATATGGAATCCTTCCTCGATGTCGTTGATGTATATGACACCGCTGGGGGAAAAGGGATAGCAACCCCAGGCGCCCCTGAATCCTGTACCTGGAGAGAAGGAAGAGGTGTCGTAGGTGGCAACCAGAGTGGGATTCGAAGGATCGGAAATATCGAAACAGACCATGCCTTCGGCGTACCATGAAGCATATCCTCGATTGCCCACGATGTAGGTGTTGTGCACCATGGAGATCGGGTTCACCGTGAATTGGCTCAGTTTCTTGATGTTTCGTTTGTCCGAAACGTCATAGATGGTGATATGGCCTCCGCTTGATTCGTCCGTGGTGATCGCAATGGTGTCGTTGGCGTTTACCCAGACGTTGTGCGTAAACTTCCCGGGAGTGGTGACAGAGTCTTGGTTCGGAAAGTTTGGGAGGCTGGATACTTTGACAATTCGATAACGGCCGGGGTAAATTTCTGCCAAGTGGGCATAGCCATTTTGAACATGAAGATCATGCACATAGTCACCGCTGTAAGTTGCCACGAGGCTCGGGTTGGTTGGGTTGCTTAGATCCACAACTTTCATCCCGGCATTCGTGCCACAGATGTATGCTTTGGCCGCACCCAAATCAATGGCAATGTCGTGGGCATTGTTCCAATGTTGTGTGCCCCAGGTTTTCACTAGAACCGGGTTCTCGGGGTCGTTCAGGTCCACGATCTGCATGCCACCGCCGCCCTCCGTGACGATGTAGGCATATTTCCCATAGGTTTTCATATCCCGCCAAATGGATCCGGGCCCGGGAATGAACGCGGTTTCGTATGGGGCAGTGGGATCCACACAGTTGTAAATGGCCGTTCCCGTGGAAGTGCCCACGATTGCATATTCCCGCCCTGTAGGATCGGTGTATCCCCAAATGTCGTTGTAGGTATTGTAATTGCGGACTTTGGCCAGAAGGGTAGCACCATTGCCTTGGGCAAAACTGGCCGGGGCCAGCAGGAGAATGGCGAGCAATCCGAAGTAGAAGCGGGTCATGGGGAGTCGAGGGTTACTGGACAACAAGAACTAAGGGATTCGAATCATACAAGGTCATACCATCGTAGGCCGCAGCTTCCAGATAGACGGTCTTTCCCGCCGCACCCGAGGGAATCGGCGGCGAGGTTGTCGAGGCCATTCCTGAGGCATCGGCGCGTCCTTTGAAGAGAATGAAGATGGGTTGACCCAAATCGAATGGTTGTCCCAGCATGGTGAAACCATTCAGATTTGGGGACCAGAGAAGCCACCACTTGGCGCTTGGAGGAGCGGAGGCAATTGCGTAGGAGACCGTGCTTCCTACATTGCCGGTCGTGTCGCCGGTCAAGAGGATGGTGTCAATGTCTGAACCGCTCACGGTCAACAATTCAAAATCATCCAAAGCCCAGCCTCCCAAATTGAGGTTGGCATCGGAAGTCAAGGAGAACCGAACCTGAACAGAAGGGTTGTTGTCGGCCCATTGAGAAATATCGATTTCTTGGGCGCTCCAACTCGTGTCCAGGGTGTTGCCTGAACTGGAGTTGGTCCAAACGACATTTCCGTTCACTGAAATCTGGGCTTGGTCGGCGTTGGAGTTTTCCACGGTGAGCCAGCGATTGAAGCGTAGCTTGACCCCGGTGGCACCCGAGCAATCCACCACCGGAGATTCCAGGTAGTTGTCAATATTGGACTGGTACTCGCCATTCCAACCGGATCCACCGAGGTCATTGGCCCAGCACTTGGATCCTGAAGCCGCACTGTTGGGGTCGTTCCAGCTACTTCCACCACCACCACCACCCTGGCCTGCGGGGCCACCTCGTTGCCAGTCATCTTGGTTGTTCGAGGAGTTTCCCGTCCAGGCGTGGACCCATCCTTCGTCGCCACTTCCTTCGAAGTCATTGCTGTAAATTCGATTGACGTTGCCGACGATGAAAGAGTGGTCACCACTCACGGGATCGCGGCCCTGAGACCCCTGGGCATCGGCGGCACTGATGTGGTAACTCACGGTCGCAGGAGAAGTCTGCCCCGGAATGCCTGCCTGCCAAGTGTCACCGGAGGAATTGGTCATTGGTAAGGATTGTGACGACCCACCATCCACGGAGTAAACTACGGAAGCCGACGCGATGGAATTGCCAGACGAAGGAACAATCTGAGCGCTCACGATGTAAGGTCCGGTTTGATCCTTGGTGTCTCCGAGCGGAGTGTGCGTGATTTGCAGGGGGGGGCCATCAATGCGGATGATGTGGAATCCTTCTTCAATGTCACTGATGTAAATTACACCACTGGGAGAGAAGGGATAGACCCCCCAAGCACCGTTGTAGCTCGTTCCGGAATAGGAACTCGTGTCGTATTGGGCATGCAGGCTGGGATTGGAAGGGTCGGAAATGTCCACCACCACCAAACCCTCGCCGTACCAAGCAACATAGGCCTTGTCGCCAACGATGGTGGCATTATGGGCAATGGAATTCCCATTTACCGTATAGGAGGAGAGAGATTGGATGTTGGAAGGATCGGAAATGTCATAGATTCCTAGCGGGGCGCCGCCCACCTCATCCGTGGTCACGGCCACGGTATTGGCGGCATTGACCCAGACATTGTGAGTGAAGTTGCCCGGAGTCTGAACGGAATCCAAGGAAGGGAAGCTGGGCATGCTGGTGGCATCCAAAATGCGATACCTTCCACCATAGATTTCCCCCAAGTGAGCCAGGCCATCTTGCACCATCATGTCGTGGACATATTGGGTCGAGTAATTGGCGACCACGGTCGGATTCGTTGGATTGCTCAGATCCAGAACCGGCATATTGTTGCTACTGCCTGGAATCCAGGCCAGTCCCGTACCCAAATCGATATAAATGTTATGGGAAGAAGAAAAGCCGCCCATCCATTTTTTGACTTCGCTGGGCTGCTCGGGGTTGCTGAGATCAATGATTTGCAACCCACCTCCGGACTCATTAACCGTGTAGGCGTACGTGTCCCACGTTTTGATGTCCCGCCAAGTGGAATTGTCTCCCGTGATGAAACCCGTTCGGTAAGGATTGCTGGGATCCGTGCAGTTGTACACCGCCGTTCCGTTCGTCGTGCCTACTAGAGCATATTCGTTGCCGTTAGCAGGGTCGGTGTAGCCCCAAATGTCGTTGTAAGCGGAGTATTGATCCACTTTGGCGAGCAGGGTGGCACCATTACCCTGCGCGAGCGGGAGAGCGAGGAGGAAGGCGGTCAGGATCATCGGAGGTTTGAACGGGCGAGGAGGGGAAGAAGGGGCGGGCCGAAGCCCGCCCAAGGGTTACCGAACGCGAGGTTTACTGAACCGACAAGGCGATCGGATTGGAATCAAAGAGATCCGTGCCGTCGGTTGCCGCCACTTCCAAGTAAAAGGTCAGGCCAGAGAGAGAACCCGGGAGAGGTGGGCTGGTCACGGAAGCTGCCCCATTGGCATCCGTTGTGCCCTTGGCCGCAATACGGGCGGGAGCACCGAGATCGAAGGTATGCCCTCCAATGACACTCCCATTCAAGTTTTTCGACCATGCCAACCAGTAGGTATTCGAGGCAGGAGCCGCACTGATGTTGTAGGTCACGGTCGAGCCGACAGTCGCCGTGGTGGGGCCACTCAGCAGGATGGTGTCCTTGTTGCCGGGAACCTTGTCAATGGTGAGCAGCTCGAAATCGTCCATGGCCCAGCCGCCCAACTCCAATCCGGAATCCGTGGTGAGGGAGAAGCGAATTTGGACCGACGGGTTGTTGTCGGCGTACTGGGAGATGTCGACTTCTTCGAAACTCCAACTGGTATCCAGGTGATTTCCTTGGTTGGCATTGATCCAAACCTCGTTGCCATTAACCAGAATTCGGGCCTGATCGAATTGACCCTGTTCCACGGAGAGCCAGCGAGCAAAGCGCAACTTGACTCCGGTTTGACCCGTGCAGTCCATGATGGGGGAGTCCAAATAATTGTCAATTTGGGCTTGGTAGGCTCCGTTCCAGCCTGGGCCACCGATGTCGTTTGCCCAGCATTTGTTTCCCGAATAGGCAGAGTTCGGGTCTTGCCAGGAAACGCCCTGCGAGGATCCGGATAGGCCCGAGGGAGTGCCGCGTTGCCAGTCATCTTGACTGTTGCTGGAATTCCCTGTCCAGGCATGGGTCCAGCCTTCGTCGGTGGATCCTTCGAAATCATTGCTATAGATGCGGGTCACCAAACCGACGATGAAGTCGTGGGTGCCGCCATCTGCGGGTTCCTGTTTTAGGTTCCCAAGAGCGTCCATGGCTTCGAGGCGGTAGGCCACTTGTGCCGGTGAAATTTGGCCTGGAATACCGGCGGACCAATCGCTGGCAGAGACATTGGACATGGGGACGGAAATTTCCGACCCTCCGTCCACGGCGTAATACAGAGTAGCACTGGCAATGGAAGATCCAATCAGGCTATCGATGGTGGCATCCACGGGGTAAGGGCCCGTCTCGTCCAACTGGTCACCCAAGGGAATGTGAGTGAGGTCGATCAGGGCGAGGTCGAATCCCGGAAAGCCCTGCAAACGGAAACCAGCGTCAATTTCAGCGTAATTTGGCGTGCCGTTGGAAATGTTGCCATCGTCGTCGTCCAAGGTCAGCCAATGATCCTCAATGATGGTCTTGATCTGGCCGTCGTTGTAGGTATTCATCCAGCTGACAAAGAGGGTGTCGGCGACCAAATCTCCGGCAGTGTTGCCGAGAGTCGTGTTGAGCTGGGCACGCACTTTCCAGAGGGCTCCCATCAGGACTTCGCCGTCGGCGTGGACCTGGCCGTAGCAACCGGTGTTGTTGTCACCGCAGAATTGTCGCGTGTTATTGCCGGTGCGAACAAATCCTCCACTGGTGAAGAAGTACTCCCCAACGATGGGATTGTCGTAAATATACATCCCGAAGACATCGGCGTTGCCCTCTCCGAAGCCGTCGGAGCCATTGCCCGAGCCATAACGATCGTTGGCCCAATGCCCTTCTTCATGGGCGACGACGGTGCTGAAGGAGGTGTTGTTGCAACCGCCTCCCGCCGCGTAGAAATTAATGGAGGATCCATTGTAGTAGGCATTGCAAGTGGAAGAAATGTTGACATTGGCCGTCACAGGGAAATCCATGGTGGTGTCCGTTGGGTCAATGGATTGAATATAGGTCCGAAAATCCAAGATGCCGCGATAAGCATTTGCTTCCGCGGTCTCGTTGGCAGTCACATTCGGGTTCATGGCCACGGAGGCTGGTACGCCAGGTGTGATCGTTTGGCGGAGGGAATATTCGCCGCCAGCACTATCCAGAACACGGGCGAAAGGACCTGAAAAACTGAAAGTCAATTCCACTGGCGTAGTCCCAGAGTAGGGGATCGAAAAATCACCATTGGCGTCCGAGGTCGCACCACCCGCGGAAGATGTGATATTCATCTCCGCCATGATGTGCAGAGTCTCCGGATTGGAGTTCATGTCGGGTAAAGTTCCGGGGCTGGCCCAAGCCTGCACATTTCCGGAGAGATCCTGGTGATGAATTAAGTTTTCTTCCGCAAGCACTACCAAGTCGGACTGGTCGGCTGCCACCAAAATACGGCGGGCAGCGGGAGACGTGGGGGAACTCTCGTCGCGGATCTCCACGGACCAGGCCAGGCGCGGGCGCAAGGTCTTGCCCAGGACTTCAGGAAAAATCACCAATTCGGGAAAGGAGGTTGGTGCGGCGCGGCGAGATTCCAATCGTGTGAATTCCTGGCCGGCGAGGAACATGGCCCCATAGGGATCGGACAAGGGTTGAACGGAAAGATTCTCGATACCAGCCAAGGCCGTGGAATCCAGGGCCAGAACTTCACCCTGCGTGTTGAATAGAACTGTGACAGATCCATGTTCGACGGGTATTCCCAATCGCTCCTGGTGAAAAAGAACGGCGATTTTGTCACTGCTCCCCATTTGACTGAGAGCAAGAAACTTCACTTTGTCTTCCACCAAGGTGGAGTCGTCAACTTGAAACAAAGGGAAGGCTTCGTCCATGACCTGCCGTGCCCGCTCAAACCAGGATTCGTCTCCCATGGGCAACCAAGGGGCCTTGGCCTTGGATCCGAAGAGAAGGCGGGCCGTTCCGGTGCGGAAATCCGCCCGCAGGATCCAATCAGGGCCATGATTGCTCTGCCATTGATCCAATGCGATCGCTAAGGGATCCTGGTGAGACCGGTCTTCCTGGGCCAAAAGAGGGGCAGGAATAGCCAAGAGGAAAGCGAGGAGAATGGGGGATGGGGTCATGGGATGGCGAGGGAGGC
>CAYXFZ010000010.1:20603-35295 GCA_964464385.1 uncultured Planctomycetales bacterium | reverse complement strand
TAAGGTTGAAAAGGCGAGGTAAGAGCTCACCGCGCGCTTGGTGACAAGCGTGGCAGGGTAAACCCCACCGGGAGAAAGTTCACATAGGGAGGGATGGCACGGCCCGTGCCGTTTGGACCTCCGGGTAGAACGTAGGAGGCTGGTGGCAACACCAGTCCCAGAGAAATGGTCGTCCCCCGCAAGGGGACAGGACCCGGCCTAACGGGCGACTCTCCGCTCCCTCGTCGGCAGGTGCTCGGCTAGGGCCGAAACCAGGACCTCGCATCGAATGGGTTTGGTCAGATAGCCATCCATTCCCGCCGCGCGACACTCCATTTCATCTTCCAGGGTGCCGTGCGCGGTCAGGGCCAGAATGGGGATGTGCGAGGACGACTTTTCTTGGCTACGCAAGCGGCGCACAGTTTCATAACCGTCCAAATCCGGCATCCGGCAATCCATCAGGATCAAATCCCAGCCGCCCAAAGCAAAGAGCCGTAGGGCGTGCTTGCCGCCCGTGGCCAGGCCGACCTTCAAGCCCAAACTTTCCAACATCCGAGCGGCCACAGTGCGATTGACGGCATCGTCCTCGACCAGCAGAACCCGGCCCTGCAGTTGCGGGTTTCCCTGCGAGAAAGGCGCAGGGATTGCCGAGTGCATGCCAAAGGACAGGGCGAAGGAGAAGCAACTGCCCACACCAGGCGTGCTCACGGCATCCAACCTGCCGCCCATCCGTTCCACGAGACGATGACTGGTGGAAAGGCCCAGACCAGTCCCCCCAAAGCGACGGCTCATGGAAGCGTCGGCTTGCGTGAACGGGAGAAAGAGTCTTTCTTTTTCCTGGGCGTTGAAGCCAATGCCCGTGTCCTCCACCTCAAAACGAATCAGCGCACGGATGGGGGAAACTTTCTCCGCTTCGACGCGCAGGTGCACGCTGCCGGATTCGGTGAACTTGATGGCATTGCTCAAAAGGTTACCCAGCACTTGTCGCAAGCGCAGAGGATCGCCCACGAGCGAAGTGGGCACTGAGGAGGCCACGGTCGCAGTCACTTGCAAGGAACTCTTTCCCGTGGGCGCGGCATAGGTGCTTAGGAGGGTGGTGACTTCGTCGCGCAAATCAAAAGGAATGGTTTCCAATTCGATCTGCCCCGCCTCCACTTTGGAAAAGTCCAAGACTTCGTTCACCATCTCCAGCAATCCTTGTCCGCAGCGATGCAGAGCGCGGGCGTGTTCTTTTTCTTCGATGCCCTCCACCTCCTCGCGCAACATTTCGGACAAGCCCAAAATTCCATGGAGTGGTGTACGAATTTCATGACTCATGTGTGCCAAGAAGGCACTGCGCGCTTGGGTAGCGGCGCGCGCCTCGCGCAAAGCTCGCGTTAAGTCTCCATTCACCTTCC
The DNA here is from genome assembly GCA_964464385.1 of uncultured Planctomycetales bacterium. GTDB lineage: Bacteria > Planctomycetota > UBA1135 > UBA1135 > UBA1135 > CAYXFZ01. Next base: position 33,919 of record CAYXFZ010000010.1, on the reverse strand, counting down.
GCAACTCTTCACTGCGGGTGCGTTCCAATCGAGTGAGTCGAGATTTGTCGGCCATGAGGCGCTCCAAGCGCCGGCCCAGAATCAAAATCAGGCCGAGACCGACGCCGGCCATGACCGAAAAGAAGACAGGCCAAGTTTGGAAGTTGGGATGCCCTCCTGAAATCAACAAAACGGCACCGCCGGCCGCAGGCGGCATTACCGCGAGCAGCAGGTAGCGGTCCAATTCGAACCGAGAACGAGATTGAGCAGGGGCCAAAGGATGGGAATGGGAAGGAATCCCCTCTTTCATCGGCTTTCTGGGCACTTCCCTTGAATCGAAGTCGCCGACGTGTCGGCCTTTGTTCGCCCCACCGCTAGGCGTTTTTTCCACAAATCCCCCACAAGTTGCGTTATTTTTGCGGACCAGCCTTGCCGGACTGCCCAAATGTCGTTACAAAACACCCGTGATGGAGTTCATTTGGGTCGTACCTCGTGAGGCTGTGTTGGGTCCTGATGGACTCCACGGCTTCTTGCCCCTTTCTGCCGACGCCATGGAAAGCCAGTTTTTGGCTCCAGCTCGGGACCAAGGCTTTTTTGTGGAGCGCCGTTGGGCCGAAAGCCAGCCAACCTTCAAGCAACCCATTCCTTACGTTGCCGTTTGCCAAGCTGGCAAAGTCCTGTGCCTCACCCGCCTGGCAACCCAGGGCGAAAAGCGTTTGCATGGCCGCCGCAGCATTGGCGTTGGCGGACACATCAACCCTTGTGACATGCCCACCGAGGGTAGTCCCGGTGGCACAGATCTTTTTGCCCGAGCCTGCCAAAGGGAGTTGGAAGAGGAACTCTCCTTTTCCTCACCTCCCACGGCCCTGACTCCGCTCGGGATCCTCAATGATGACACCACCGAAGTGGGCTCGGTCCACTTGGGTCTCGTCTACCGCTTGGACATTCCAGCTGACAACGAGACGACGGTCCAAGTCCGGGAAACCGATGCCATGCTCGGTTCTTTTGAGTGCCTTGCCGACCTCGAACGTCTCGCCGACGCCGAGGACGACCCCTTCGAAACTTGGTCTTCCCTGCTGTTGTCCTCCGGGGCCCTGCGCGAAGCATTTGCCCCCCTCTCTTGACCCTCTTCGACCCCCCACACCATGGTTCGCCGCGCTGACAAAAACGAAGTTGATCTCACGGAAATTCTCCAGACTTTACTGAAGTACAACACGCGCCCCAATCTGCGCCTGGTCTTCAAAGACGGCCGCAAGGATTGGATTGGCGCCGTGGCCTACAACGAGAGGCAGGGCTTGGGCCGCGTCATTGATGTGCGCACCGAGTTCTCCGGCATATTCAACGTTTACGAACTGGCCCAGGCCATCTACATTTCGGACGAAGACGTCGCCTGAGCCGGAGACCCTGGCCCTCGGGGCATTGCCTTCGTGACGGGATAGTGATTCGCCCCTTGTTGCCCCACAAAGGCGTAAATTTCGATATTTGCCTCTTGCGCGGCAGCGAGAGCCAAGGAAGTGCTTGCGCCCAATCCGGCGATGGCGCTCACCCCAGAGACCACTGCTTTTTGAACAATCTCCCAAGAAATGCGGCCACTTGCAAGCAAGGCAGTCGGAGTCGAAAGTGGCCAATCGCCTTGCAAGAATCGCGCCCCAAAAACTTTGTCGGTGGCATTGTGACGGCCAACATCTTCGGCAAGATCCAGGAGACGACCATCTGCAGTGAGTAAGCCGGCAGCATGGGCGCCGCCAGTCTCGGCAAACAAGACTTGCTGTTCTCGCATGGCAGCAAAACCAACAAGAAGTTCGTCCAAAGACCAGTTTCGAGAAGCCGCCCTTTCGGAAGGAAGCCGCAGTTGCAAATCTTCCAAGGAAGAGGCTCCGCAGACTCCACAAGAGGAAGAGGCCGCTGAAAATCGGCGTGACCTCGGGTCAAAAGAGACTCCGTCTGCCAAGGAAACATTCCAAGCAGAGCCTGCCACCTGTCCCTCCGGTACAGGACAAGCCTCAACCGCGACCCAGTCGTCGCAATCTTGCAAAATGCCTTCGGAGACAAGCCAGCCCGCAACGAGATCCCGTTCCCGGCCAGGCGTGCGCATCAGCACCGCCAAAGGAAAACCATGGACTCGAATTTCGAGCGCTTCCTCCAGCACAACCCCGTCGGGAGAGAATTGACTGCCCTCGGCCTGGAGCCGAAGGCGATCCACGGTTTTCCAGCCGTCTGCCGCGGTCTTAGCGGAGGAACGTGGCGTAATCGGCCTCATCGAAGCCGAGAATAGCCTTTTCGCCGCGAGCAAGGAGGGGGCGGCGGATCATGTCCGGGTTGGCACGCAACAGGTCCACGACCTCTTTCTTGGTCTTGAAGCTGGTATTGGGGATATCGTGCTCCTTGTAACCCTTGGCGCGCGTGTTGAAGGCGGTTTTGGGGTCTTCGGCGTCCACAGCCTTTTCCAGCAGTTTTTTGGCCGGGGGAGTCCCCAGGATATTGACTGCTTCAAAGCTGATGCCTTTCTTTTCGAGGTAGGCAACAGCCCGCTGACAGGCTTTGCAAGTGTCCTTGACGTACAGTTTGACCGTGCTCATGGCGTATTTTGGTGGGAATCCGGCAAGCAAAAGGAGCCGGAGGGGGCAAAGGAAAGGGCATTCTAGCGGAAAAGGGCGATTTTGGCTAGTCCTAAGGGCCAAAAAAGAGGGTTCCTAGGAAAGACCGGAATTCGGCCTTATGAATCACCGTTTTCGGTAGGACTTTCGCCGGTGCCCAGGAGGGCCATCAAAATCCTCGCCAAATCCGCCGCAAAGGTGCTGCGAGCCACGGTTTCCACTCCCAAGGCCTCCGCAGCAGCAACCAAATCCGTTTTCTCATGGGAGCAATAGCCCAGAATGGGGAGATCTCCAAAACGAACATCGCCCCGGAGACCACGGATCACCTCCAGCATGTCAAAGGCCTCCTCCTCCAGATCCACGACAGCGCCCACGGCAGGCACTGAAAGGAGATTTTCCACCAGCCCTGCCAAATCCTCCAGTTCCCAGTCTGGCACAGAGGACCTCACGCCCACGGCAAAAATCGCGGGCTCTACCTTATTCAGGAAGAATTTTTCCCGAATCAAGGTGTGAAAAGGAGGCCGATCGTCCGTTTCCTTGGTCATGTTCCCCCGAGCGCACCTCACCCCCACGATGAGACAGGCTCGTCCTCGGTATCGGCAGAGGATGAGGTCGGCTGGCCTCCTTTCCGGTCCCAAATCCGGATCGGCTAAACTGAATTCATGTTATTCTCCTCCCTTTCTTCCCTCATCCTTGTTGTTCTGGCCCAAACCGGCGTCGCCGTGGACAACGGAGGCCAGTTGTATTCCCTGGATATGGCCACCGGATTAGCCACCCCCACGGTGGCGACAGCGGCCCGCTCCGCTGCTGACCTGGGCGTGGATGGCACCGGCCAATGGTGGCTGGCGGATGGCACCTTGCTCCAGTCCCTGGATCGAAACAGTGGCCAATTTGGAGTGCCCATACAAACCATGTGCACCAATATTCGGGCGATCGCCTTTGATGGCGCTGGTCTCTGCTACGCCATCTCCCGCGAACCAGTCTCCACCACTGACACCCTCTTCTTGATCAACATGGCGGGCGGCGTCACCACCCAAGTTGGGGACACCGGTTACCAGTCCGTCGAGGCTCTTTGGTGGGATTCGGTGCAGGACGAACTTTGGGGTTGGGCCACTTTGCCCACGGCAACCAGCAAATCCAACGCTGGGCTCATCAAGATTGATATTCGAACTGGCAATGGCAAGGACCCGGACACCAATACCGGAAGCAGCCAGTACCTCGATGTGCTGGGTATGTTTTCTGATCCCAGCGGCGGCGTGTTTGGAGTTGGGGACAACCTTTCCATCCTGGGTTTCCCCAATGGCGACCGCAAAGTGCTTGGCCCAACAGGAGCCGTTCTGGTCGGTGCCGCCATGGGCAGTGCCGGCATTTCGCTCAAAGTTGCCAACTTGGTTGCCGGCCAAACCGCCATTGCCGCGGCCTCACCCTGCACCCCTCTTGGACCCGTGGCCTTTGCCGCTTCCGTGACCGGCGGGGGACCGACCAGCACACCCTTTGGCATCGCCAGCTTGTCTCCGCCCTTTATTGTCCTGGGCATTCCTGCCGCCGACCCGAGCGGCTACGCCACCGTCAGTGGACCGGTGCCACCCGGCGGCAGTGGCCGCATGATTTGGATTCAGGCATTGGACATCACGGCTGGGGTATTTTCCAACGGCATTGCCGCCACCATCCAGTAGCAGGATTTAGACCAGAAAATCGGCAACCGGGGGCTCGGGCACCAGCCCAGCCTCGTGCGCTCTGCGCAAAAACAAGCGCACAGCCTCGCGACCCTCGTCGCCATAGTCCAGGGTGCGTTCGTTCACGTACATACCAATGAATTCGTCAGCCTTGGCTAAATCTAAACCGCGGCCAAAGGACAGGGCATACCGCACCGCTTCGTCGCGGTTGTCCAAACCCATGCGGATGGACTCGCGCAACCAACCGGACACCCGGCCCATGTCCTCGCCCAAATCACGGCGAATGCAATTGCCACCCAAGGGCAACGGCAAGCCGCCGGTTTCTTCAGCCCACCAAGCGCCCAAATCTTCGAGTAAAACCAATCCTTGATCTTGGAAGGTGAGTTGGCCTTCGTGAATCAAGAGGCCGGCATCAAAACTTCCATCGGCAACCCGCTCTGGAATTTCGTCGAATGGGACCAAGCTGTATTCGTACGACCCGATCCGCATCTGCGCCGCCAAGTGTGCCGAAGTGCGTTCGCCCGGAATGGCCAAGCACTTGCCCTTGCCTTGTTGCAAATCTTCGACGGCAAAAGTTTCGCGCGCCACGATGCGTGGACCGTATCCCTCGCCCATGGAAGCGCCGTGATTCAAGAGGGCGTAGCGATCGGCAACAAAGGCCCAAGCATGAATGGAAACCGCGGTGATTTCGTATTCGCCGCGTAGGGCGCGGCCATTCAGAGTCTCGATATCTTCCAGGCGATGTTCGAAACGGAACTCCTCGGTGTCCAGCATGTTTTTGGCCAAGGCCCAGTGCATGAAGGCGTCATCGGGATCCGGGCTGTGGCCGAGAATGATGCTACGAATGGCGGTTTCTTCCATGAATGCGGAGCAGTTTAGGGGATCCTAAACTTCCAACATGAGCGACTCGGACCTACGAATCGACAAGATGGAAGGAGCGGTCCTTCATCGGGAAGAGCTCTCCTCGAGCCATGTTCTGCTGGAGATCCATATGGATTCCGCTCCGCACTGGACCCCGGGCCAAGCTTGCCCTGTTGTTTTTAAGGAGGAGGGCGCTTGGCGCGAGGCTTGGTATGCCCCAGCTTCGGCCCAGCGCGCCGAGTTTTTTGCCGCCGCTGGCAAATCTCCGGGTCTTTCCAGCCTCCAGGTCGGCGATCCGGTTTGGGTCGGCGCCGGCGCCGGAAAATTCACCCTGGAGCGCTGCGAGCGTGGCCACCTTGTCTTTGTTGGTGCCGGTACCGGGGTCGCCCCCTGTCGCGCCATGTTGCAAGAACTAGAGCGACGCGCCCAAGAGGGGCTCGCGGTTCCCAGCACCACACTGCTCGTGCAGGGGGCACACCAGCCACAGGAATTGGCCTTCGCGGCGTCCTTAAAAACCATGGTGGACAAGCAAGCTTTTCGTTTGGTTCACTTGCCCTGTGTCAGCGCCGAGAATGCCGACACCGCAATAGATGGCGCTCACCATGCGCGCGGTCGCGCCGACGAAGTGTTGGCGGCGCTCTTGCAACTCGACGCGCCGCGCGTCGGCAGCACCACGGCCTTTCCGAGCAAGTGGGATACAGACGCACTCCGCGCCCTCTTGCCACCCGAAGACACGTCCATCTTTCTTTGTGGCTACCCCGGCATGATTGATCGCTTCGAAGAAATCTGCCGCGGCACGCAATGGCAAGATTCCTTAGTTTTCGATCGCTGGTGGTAAGCGAATCGCATCTCGCCCGCCTACTTACATTTCTCACGCCTACAAAAAAAGGAGCGGACCGAAGTCCGCCCCTCCAACATCAGGATACAAGTTGCGTGGGCATGTAAGATCAACAGCGCATGAGGAAACCCTCAAGCGACTGCCTTAGTTCGGACAGACCAAAGTTGGAGTCGCACAGTGCCAAGTGGACGATGCTTTCCAGTTCTTTCGGGGCCCGCGAGTTGAGGTCGCGAGGACGTGGATAGGCAAGGTAGAAAGAGCGATCGAGTTCTCGTTCTTCACTGCCACTCGCCTTGGGATCGGTGCCAGCGTAGCGCCACGGGGTAGTCTCAAACGGCAGGGCGCCGGTCAGCAACTCATAAACCATGATGCCGATGGCCTGCACATCCCCTTTTTCGTCGTGACGAAGGAAAGGGTTGTAGTGCGGCGTGGCGACAATGCGGTCGGCGCGCGAGCTGGCGGGCACGGGATCAAACACTTTGACTTGATCGCCATCGGTGATGAAAATGTTTTCCGGCTTCAAGTCGCCGTGGCAAGGCCAGTTGCCAGCGCGGACATGATGCTCCACCGTGCGGCAAGCATCCACGATCCAGCGCAAGCGCACGCCTTCGAGCGAACGAATGCGTTCGCGCAGAGTGGCACCCACCATATGTTCCATGGCAAGCACCGGACGGCCCTTGTCTTCCAAGGTCTCGCGCAGGGCCACGACACCTTCGCCGTCGGCGGCGCGCAGTTTGTTGGCTTCGCCCAAGAGAAGTTCATCCACTTCATGTTCGTCCAGGACCTCGGCGCGAGCGCCCTCCAAAGGATCCAGGAAAAGAGCCTCGGCTGGCGTCTCATCTGGGCTGATGCGGCCCGGCTCGCGCTGGGCAGTCACTTCACCGAAACGGGCCAGGTAGCGGCCGCCGCCACCCTGATCGCCCACTTTGAGCGCAGTTCGGACCCCGTGGGGATCCTCCGCGAGAAAGACTTGGGCGAAGGCGCCCCGTCCGAGGAAGTCGGTCACTTTGTAGGCGCCGATGCGTTGTCCGGTTTCGATGTGGATCACGATGTTGTCTCCTGAGCCCTTTCATCGGCCAAAACACCTGACTGCCTTAAGATGGCCCCAAATCGGCGAAAATCCGCCCCCGTCATGCACCCATCCGCCCCCGTCGCCCTCCAACCCGAAATCCAAGCCCAATTTCGGGAAGCTGGTCGTATTGCCCGCCAAGCGCGGGAGTTCGCAATTTCCAATATCCAAGTTGGGGTCAACCAAAGGGCTCTTTTGGACGAAGTCGAGGCCCTCATTCGCTCGGAAGGCGCCGGCATTGCCTTTCCCGCCCAAACCAGCGTCAATGCCTGTGCTGCCCACGCTTGTCCGCCGCCCGGGAGCGACCCGGTGTACCAAGCAGAAGATGTCGTCAAGGTGGACATCGGCGTCGAGGTCAACGGCTATGTCGCCGACAACGCGGCCACCAAGTACTTGGGCGAAGATCCCCACCTCCACAAATTGGTGGGCGCCTCCAAGGCCGGTTTGGATGCGGCCATGGCCACAATTGGCCCTGGAGTTTCGGTGCACCAAATCAGCACTGCCATCGAGGCCGCCCTCAAGGCCGAGGGCTTTGCTCCCGTGCCCACCCTGCCGGGGCCTGGTGTGGCCCGTTGGTGCGTTCACACCTCGCCCCAAATCCCGGCCGTGGCCGATTCTCGAGACACCGTGCGCCTCCAACCGGGCATGGTCGTCGCCATCGAGCCCTTCGCCAGCACCAGCGGCGGCCCCGTCATCGAAGTTGGCCGCGCCGAAGTGTTCATGATCACGCGTGAACCCCGCAAAATGAAGGGTATTGATCCCGAAGTTTGGCAAACCATCGCCAACATGAACGGCCTGCCCTTTGCGCGTTGCACCTTTCCCGCTAGCCAACGAGGAGAGGCTCTGGAAACCTCCTTGCAACGCCTGCGCCGCACCGGCTGTCTGATGTCCTTCCCCCCCCTGACGGACCCGGACCCCGCTGTCCGCATCAGCCAGCACGAACACACTTCGATCATCCTCGAGGATGGCGTCGAAGTGATTACGCGCTAGCGACTTCTGAACCCATTCCTTCAGCGCGGCGCCCGCACCGCATCAATGCGGCGCTCGGCGAAGCGATCGGCAGCATCGGCTGTGGGAATGCCCTCGGTACGACTGATCTCGAAGATGACTTTCAGGTTGTCGTAGATGCTGTTCATCGCTTCCAGCGCGTTGTCTTCGTTGTAGCCGCCGACGGCAAACTCGTTGAAGACGTTGATGAGACCGCCGGCGTTCACCACGTAATCCGGGCCGTACAAGATGCCGCGGTCGCGCATGGATTGGCCGTGGCGGGTCTCCGCCAATTGGTTGTTGGCAGCGCCGCAAACAATCTTAGCTTTTAAGTCTGCGATGGTGTCATCGTCCAAAGATCCGCCTAGTGCGCAAGGCGCAAAGACATCGCAGTCGGCGCCGCGAATTTGATCTACGGGCAAAACGATGCCGTCCACCTTCGCGGCCAAGGACTGCGCCGCGTCTTCGCGGATGTCAGCGATCAGCAGTTTGCCGCCGCGCTCGGCGATGAGTTCGGCATAGCGACTGCCCACCGATCCGGCGCCTTCGAGGGCCACCACTTTGCCCTGCAAGTCATCCGAACCAAAGGCCTGCTCCATGCAGGCGCGCAGGCCCAAGAAACATCCCCAGGCGGTGTAAGGAGAAGGGTTGCCAGATTTGCCGAGCAGACCAACGGCGTGCTGCGTCTGCCGTGCAACGGCCTCCATGTCCTCGGGCTTGGTATTCACATCCTCAGCGGTGATGTATTGCCCTTGGTAGGACTCCACAAATTCGCCCATGGATTCAAACAAGGCCTCGGTCTTTTGCGCGGGGTCGCCCACGATCACCGACTTCCCGCCACCAAGATCCAGGCCCGCACAGGCGGCCTTGTAAGTCATGCCGCGCGAAAGGCGCAAAACATCCGTCAGGGCTTCTTCTTCGGAAGCGTAATTCCACAAACGCATGCCCCCAAGGGCCGGCCCCAAGGCCGTGGAATGCAAGGAGATGATGGCGTGAAGGCCAGTTTCCGAATCCACGCCACGACGGACAGATTCGTAGCCTTCGACGGGGATGTCGGAAATTTCAAGCATGGGGGTAATGGAAGGGCGCGAAAGCCGTCTTCCAGATGGTTATTATCGCTCTGCGGCAGATTCCGTCCAATGGGCAGGTTTGCTCCTCCTCCCATGCCCTCCAGTCCCATTCCTCTCTTCGTCGCATGCTGGGGAACGGGTTCGGACCCACGTCGAGACGGCGTGTTTCGCCTCGAGGCACGCACCTTTGCGCAAGATCCGGGCCCCGAAAGTCCCCTACCCGGCACTTGGTTTTGCCCCTTGGCCACGGCCACCCCTGGCGGTGTCTTGGCGCGGCGAATGAAACGATTGGGCTTAGACAAGGACATCGCCTTGTCTAGCCTCCCTTTGGCTGAAGAGCACTTGGCCGAGGCCCTGCGGCCCTTGGCGGGTCAGCTCTTGGTGGTGGCGTCCGGGCGCGAGGCCTTGCTGGCCCGCTTCCGCCACTTCTTGCCAAACGAGCCGGCTCCCACTGTGCTGGATCTCACCGGGCTGGCCGCTTTGTTGCACCCCATTCGCGGCGACCGCAGTTGGCGCGGCGTCTGGCAACGCTTCTTCCCGGGCGAGGTGCCCGAGGAATTGAGCGCCCTCCAAGTCCGCCACCTCGCCGCCGTTTTGGTCGAAACGCATTTTCAGCGCGGCCCGGCTCTGCGGCAATTGGTGGCACGCTCCTTCGATCACCTACGCCGCGCTTGCGACGAAGAGCCCAGCACCGGAGATTGGTTGGACTTGGCGCAAACTCTGCTGGACCGGCCCTCGTTCTGGGGGTCCATCCCAACCAGCGAAGAAAGTCTCTTCCGCAAAGTGCCGGCCGATGGTCCCTTTGCAGACGACCTAGAAGACGCACCCTTGGACGCCGACCTTTGTTTCCGCGAGTTGGTACCGGAGTTTCAACTCCAATACGAGGCCACCTTTGCTGAGCACGAGCCCTTGCCCAATCGGCTAGATGGCGAAGACGCCCCACTCGAGCCAGAAGACTTACAGACACTCGAGGGTTTCTTCGATCACTTGCCGCGCCTCTTCGATGCCGAGGGAGCAACGGCCGTCGAGCGGCCCGGGCAGCGCGCCCTGGCCCATGCCGTGCGTACGGCCTTGGAAAGGCACAAGTTTTTGTTGGCCGATGCCCCCACCGGCACCGGCAAAACTTTGGCCTACTTGGCGCCTTTGTTGATCTGGGCAGTGCGACACGGCACACGCACGGCTCTTTCCACCTACACCCGGGCCCTGCAAGAGCAGGCTTTCTTCCGCGAGGTGCCGCGCGCCTTGAAATTGTTGCGCGAGGCCGGCTTCCCTGAAGACCGCATGCCTCGCGTCAGTTTGCTGAAAGGGCGCGCCAACTACATTTGCGGCCGCGCCATTCGCGAGGCCACGCAGCAACCCGGCACGGCCTCCCCGGCGGCCATTGCGACATGGCTGCGCTTGGCACTTTGGTACGCCGAGGACCCCACCGCCGACCTGGATGGCTTTTCCCCCGACCCGGGTCTGCCCACCGAAAACCGCGCGCGCTTGCTCCGCACGGCGCGAGCTGGGGTGTCGGAGGTGCGTTCGCTTCCGGGTTGTTGTTTTGGTCGTGCTCGCAAGCGGTGCCCCGCTGGTGTCCGCAACATGCGCGCCGATCGCTCGCATGTGGTTGTGGTCAATCATGCCTACTTGTTGGCCCGGCCCGACGAATTCCATCACGGGGTTCTGGACGAGTGCGATCACCTGCATCCGGTCACCGTTTCGGCGCGCTCCTACGACATTGAGTTTGACGAGGTCACCCAGCTTTGCGAAACCTTGACGCGCAATCGTCGCCGACGCACGGCACCCTTGGGGCAACTTGCGCACTTGATCTCCAAGTTGGCCCCGGGCGATGCCACTGACACCCTGCACTTTGCTTCCGAGCAGGCACAACAAGCGGTGATTGGGGTCGAGGCCTCCGCCACCGAATGCACCCGGGAGTTGCGGCGCTATCGAGTTTGGCGGGAAGAAAACGAGAAGGGCCTCTCTCCCGAAGAGCGCGCCTTTCTCTTGCACGATTTTTTAGAAGCCGATCGCGGCAACGCCCTGGCCCTGGGCCTCAACCACCTCAAGGATCAAATTGATGTGCTGGATTCCAGTCTGCGCACTGCCATCGAGGAACTCGGCGCCCTCGAACTCCGCGACGCGCCGCGCCTAGCCTATGCCCTGCGTCGGCCCCTGGAAAGCCTATCGCATTGGCGCGAGGGACTCTTCCTTTGGCTGGGGGGAAAAAACGACGACCCGGCCGAAGGCGACGGCGATTTTTCGGATGACTTCCTCTACGACGCCGTCTTTGATCGCCGCCGCCGCCCCTTGCTGGCTCTGAAGTGGTTGCTGCCGCAACGATGGCTGGGCTTGCAGTGGTTTCCTTCCTTGCGTGGCATGGCTTTGGTTTCTGCCACGACCAAACTGCGTGGCGGTTTTCGCGCCATGAAGGGGTACTTGGGTCTAGACCTCTTGCTCGAGGGTTCTGAAGAGCACTCCGGCCGCGAAGTCCTGGAGTTTTCCGGTCCACCCACCTTCGACCCGCAAAACGCCCTGGTCTGCATTCCGCAGGATGCCCCCGACTATGGCCCCTCCGGCCAACGCCTTTCCGACTGGCTCGATTATTTACAGGATGCCTTCCTCTACCTCAGCGAGCGCACCGGGGGTGGTGTCCTGGGTTTGTTTACCAACCGCAAAGTTTTACAACAAGTTGGCGAGCGCTTGTCGGCACCCTTTGCCGCCGCCGGCATCCCCTTTTACTGGCAGGGCATGCCGGGCCTCAGCAAAGAAGAGATCGCCGAGCGCTTTCGCTCAGAAGTAGATTCCGTCCTGCTGGGCTTGGACACCTTCTGGTACGGCGTAGATTTCCCCGGCGAGACTTGCCAGTATGTGGTCTTGACCAAGTTGCCCTTTGGAGTTTTGAACGATTACCACTGGGCGCAAGTGGCGCGCCTCGGCCGCGGGCCACAGCGCAGTCGGGTGTACTTGCCCAAGGCGCTTTCCATGTTTCGCCAAGGCTGTGGCCGCTTGCTTCGCAACGAGCACGACCGCGGTGGTATTTTGATTTTGGATCACCGCGTCTTAGAAAAACGCCACGCCGATTTTTTGGCCGAGTTGCCGCGCGGCCCCGAAGACTGGGAAGAGCCCCACCTCCTCGCTGACACCAGCGATTCTTGTTTTCACAAGTTATTCTCGCACATGCGGCTCGGCGCCGATCTCAAGCGCCGCGAATTGAGCCAGGATTTTTCGCAGTTCCGTACCCAATTACATGCCGAGGCCTGAGACCAAGCCGGGCTAGACTCTTCTGGTCCGATGCGCATCCTCTTCCTCTGCACCGCCAACGCCTGTCGCTCTCAGATGGCTGAGCATTGGGCGCGGCACTTGGCTGTGGAGCAGGGCTTGATGACCGCTTTTGCTTCTGCTGGCACCGTGCCAAGCCACCCCGATGCCCGCATGCTCACGGTCATGGCCGAGGCCGGGGTTTCCGTGGAAGGGGCACAGTCCACTGCCTTGGAGGTATATGCCGGGGAAGATTGGGATTTGGCGGTCACCCTTTGTGATGGCGCCGCGGCCGCCTGCCCGCTCTTGCCCGGCGTGGCCCGCACCCGACATCTTGCCTTTCCGGACCCGGGTGCCGCCTCCGGCTCAGAAGAAGAAGTCTTGGCCGAGTTTCGCCGCGTCCGCGACTTGATTCGAGATTTTGTCCAGGGCTTATTAGCCGAGGAGGCAATGCCCTCATGAGCGGCTCGCTCCTACTTGGGCATTTTCACCTGCACTGGGAGGGCGACCCCCCTTCTCCCGAGCGAGATGAGTTTTTGCTGGACCTTCGGTCCTCAAGTGATGCTGCCAGCTTTGGCCACGATGCCGCTGGCATGCTGGCTCTGCAGGCCCTCAATCCGATGGCCACCCTGCCCGCATCGCAGCGCGCGCAACTCTCCTTGTTGGTTGCTGGGCCAGGTGCGACCGTGCCCTTCCTCTGCGCCTGCGTGCTGGGGTTTCAGAGGGTTACCGCTGTGGTGGCGGAGGCTGAAAAAGTTGCGCTTCAGGGATTGATGCCAGGCGACTTTTCCGGCCAAACCGAATATTTGGACCGTACGGAACAATTGCCGCAAGACCGCGCCTTCCATCGTGTGCTCTTGGGCTGTGATGGTGGCGTCCCCGAGGTGATCACGGGTGCGCCCTTGGTCCAGCGCCTTCGCCCCGAAGGGCAGTTCATTCTCTTTGGCTTACCGCAACCGAGCGCCCAAGAAACCTTCGTGCGTTTTTCGGAAAACG
>CAYXFZ010000010.1:11029-20593 GCA_964464385.1 uncultured Planctomycetales bacterium | reverse complement strand
CGCCGCGGCCTTCCTCTCGGTGCTGCGCCAGCTCCGCGGCGCCGGCTTCCGCGAAAACCTCGCCTTCCTCGCTGGCTCTTTAGATAGCTAAGACGAAATGAATTCAATGCCATGCGAAAGATGGGCTTGCCCCAGCACCTCAGTCAAGGTGCGCGGCCGCATGCGCTCGGCTAGAGGCGAGTCGGCGGCGACGGCTGGCAAAGGCATGACCTCCGGCGGGTCGTCAAAAAGATTGCGGCTCATGAGGCGTTGGAAACGAATTGGTGCAACAGCACGGCTGCGGCGGTCGCAACGTTCAGGGATTCCACATTTCGGTGCAGAGGAATCGCCAACGTTTTGTCGCACGCGGACAAAAGTGCTTCCGGCAAGCCGCGCCCCTCTTCGCCCAAGATCAAGGCGACCGGAGCATCCGGCGGGGCGGCCAAGGCATCCCCTGAAGCATCGGCCGCCCATAACTGCAACTCTGATTTTTTTGATTCCATCAGGAAAGCATCCCATGCCACACCTTCGGCCACCGGCAAACGAAAAGTAGTCCCCGCTGCCCCGCGCAAGGCGCGCGGCGACCAAGGGGAAGTGCTGCCCTTGAGGGACAGAAAACCGGCGGCACCCAAGCCTGCAGCAACGCGCACCATGGCGCCGAGGTTTCCTGGGTCTTGCACCCCTGCGGCCACCAAGAGTGGTGCGCCGGGGGCGGCCTGCGCCATGACTTTTTCCCAGGGCACTTCGGGCCGCACAGCCAAAGCCAAGAGCCCACGCGGGCTATCCAAATCCGAATCCAGGTCAAGGAGTTCTCGGGAGCAAACAGCCACTTGAGCGCCAGCGGCCTCAGCCCGCTGCAACAATTTTTCGGATTGCTCTCCGTCCTGCAAGACCCACTCCACTTGCGCGTTCGCATCCAGGGCCTCCCCCAGCAAACGCTCACCCTCCAACAACACCCGATCCCGCACCTTGCCCGCACGCACTCCCCGCGCCAGCTTCAGCCGTGCATTGTCCGCCGATTGGATGGAATCCCAAACACTCACCCGTTCATTTTAGGGGAAAAGCACCAGAACCAATGCACCCGAGAATCCAACCCTCAATCAGCGCAAAACCTCGGATAAGGAGCCTCACAAATCAAATGGAAATGGCAACTACCATGGGAACGAGCCAAGCGGCGCCTGAAAGGAAAGGGGTGGGTCAAACCCCGCAGTAGCAACTCGCGGGCGGGATGACATCCGCGTTTTCCCAAGCCTTCTTGAGTTGGACCTTGAAAGATTCGGCCTCTTCTCGTTTGTTTTGCCGCCGCAAAGATTGGTCCAAGCCCAAGAGAGACCATGCATTCCCCGGATGCTCTTCCAGATCGGACACATACACAGCTTGGGCTTCCTCGGGCTGACCCGCAGCGAGCAAGATGGCGCCAAGTGCATGGCGAACCGGAATCATCCAGCCGGGAGGCTCGGCGTATAAGAGTTGATCCTCGTTTGCTACGGCCGAGCGCAAGGCCGCCAAGGCTTTTTCTGTTTCTCCTTCCCGCCAAAGAATCTCTCCTTCAGCAACTTTTTCCGCCACAGCAAGGACATCGTCGGCCGCGGAAAACCCAATCGTCCAATCCTGAGGAACTTCCTTGCGTAAACGCTGGAACTTGGTAAATTCGTCGCGGGCTTCTTCGGTTCGCTTCAAATTTGCCAATGCAATGCTGCGGGTATAAGAACGCATGGCGCGACTGACATACCTGTATTCTTCGTATTCTGGAAACGCCACGAGCTCATCCCACATGCCGAACCGCATCAAAGTATGCAATCGAACACTACTCAGCGCATCGACGTCTTTTGCAAACTGCTCCAGGAGCTGTTGTGGCAACTCCGACTCCATCTTGGTCACAGCCTGAATCGCAACTTTTTTTTGTCCGGTCATCATGGCCGAATAGGTCAAAAAGTGCATGTTATGTAAGAAATAGACTCTGTAATAGGTAGGAGAGCCCACGCGCGAAAAGTAGATGTCATCTGCGCGGATTGCTCGTTCATTTGCAGCTACGGCATCCGCATAGCGACCCACGTTGATGTAAATATGAGAAGGCATATGAACAAGGTGGCCGCTTCCTGGCACGAGCCGCTCCAATCGTTGCGCAGATGGAATTCCGTACTCAGGAGTTTTGGAGGCTTCAATCGCGTGGATATAGAAATGGTTTGCCCCCGGATGCACTGGATTCAAAGACATGGCCGCTTCGAGTGTTTCCAGGATTTTTACGGTTTTCCCAATCGGGCTCCCATCCGATTTCCAATAATCCCACCGTTGCATGTTCATCATGGATTCTGCGTAGAGCGTGCCGACGTCGGGGTCTGTTAGATGCGCTTCCCATACCCCTGACAAAGCATCACTGTAGGCCAGATCAATTCCGCTTCGATCCCCAGGAAGAGGGTGGACCGCTCGATAAGCGGCCGCCTCAATCAAGGCGTTTTCCACGGGGCTCGCGCTGTCGCAAAGACGCAGAGCTTCCTGAATCGCCACCTTTGCGTACGTGGCCTCCGTTTGACTCACATTAGGGTTGTTGACATCCACGCCATAGGCATGTGCGATTCCCCACCAAGCCATGGCACATTGGGGGTCTTCCCGGGCGGCGCGCGCAAAGGCATAAACCGCAGCATCATGGTTGAATCCGTAAAGCAGTTGCAAGCCCCGATCGAACCAGGCTTGTGCGACTTTGTTGTCTGTGGAGACCAACCGCTGGTAGCCACCAAAACCCGCCATTTCTAGGGCTTGGGGCGCCAACTTTGCCATGATTTCATCTGCTGTTGGAGCAGTCGGCTCCTGCGGCGGAGTTGCCGCACAAGCAGCAAGAAGAAAGAAAAATACTGCGGATGGAATGCGTCGCGGAAGCATGGCAAGAATTCTACTTAGTCGGAAGTTGAATCCCGGCCAAAGAAAAAGCTCTAGACTGCCCCACGATGGCAGAGTCCCCCCAGCAGGAAGGTGTGGTGGTGCGTGTAGATGCGCGGCAATGTGAGGTGGTCTTGGCAGGGCTGGGGTCGGAGCCTTTGGCGGCCTTGTTGCGCGGCAAGCTGTTTGAGGAAGCCGGCGTGGACAAGACGCCGCTGGCGGTGGGCGACCGGGTGCGTTTGACGCCCGAGGCCGACGGCCTGGCAGTGGAAGAAGTCCTCCCCCGCCGCAACCTCTTCCACCGCCGCGCCAAAGGCGAAGAAGTGCGCCGCCAGCCCCTAGCCGCCAATGTGGATCAGTTGGTGCTGGTGGCCTGCTTCGGCACGCCGCCCTATTCCAGCATCACCACCGATCGTATTTTGGTTTCCGCTTCCTTCAGCGAAATTCCCGTGACGCTGGTCCTTAACAAGACCGACCGTGCCAAAGCGGGGAAAATCAAGAAAGTGGTCGCGACCTACGAGCAAGCAGGGATTTCGGTGGTCCTCACGTCCGCCAAAAGAGAAGAGGGCATTGAGCAACTGGCCGCTTGTTTGACGGATTCCGTCAGCGTTTTTTATGGCCTCTCTGGGGTAGGAAAATCCTCTTTGCTGAATTGCATCGAACCTGGGCTTGGCCTCAAAACGCGGGAAGTTTCAGCCTCGCTCCGATCTGGTCGCCACACCACGACCTTTGCCCGGCTCTGGCCGTTGGCGTCGGGCGGCTCCGTGATTGACACTCCTGGCGTGCGCGTTTTTCGCCCTTGGGGCATTCCTCCGCACGAACTCCGCCTGCACTACCCAGAGTGGCGCGAGGCCGCGCAAGCGTGCCGTTTCCCGGCCTGCTTGCACCGCGAAGAACCCAACTGCGCCGTTTTGCAAAAACTGCAAGAAGGCAAACTTCCCGCTTCGCGCCACCGCTCCTACTTAGAAATCTTGCAGGAGTTGGAAGAAGTGTACGGCGGCACCACGCCGGACTCCACCCCGACGGTAGAGGGGAATTAAGGAAGTTCTTCCCCCGCGATTTCCAGAACGCGGGTGACGACCTTAGCGAGGGTGGTGTCAGGGGTGCTGGCGCCAGCAGCAAAGGCCACGCGCGGCGCATCGGTCGTTGGAAACCAGTTAGCAGAGTCAATGATCTTGCCGGTGCCGCGCTGGCGATGACGAATCGAATCTGCAGTCAAGCAATCGGCACTTTCCACGTGGTAGGCCGGGATGGAGGCATTGTCCCCCACCCGGGCAAGGTTTTTGGTGTTGGAAGATTCCCAGCCACCGACAACCAAAAAGACATCGGGCTTGTGTGCCATCAGGGCCGAAGCCGCGTCTTGGTTGTCCTGGGTGGCACGGCAGATGGTGTCGAAGTCGCGGAAGTTTTCGTCCAAGTCAGCGTCACCACCGCGTTGACGGACCGCGTCCAACAATAAATCACCAATGGCGCGGGACTCACTGGCCAACATCGTAGTTTGATTGACGAGACCGAGTTTCTGGCAATGGACTTGCGGATCCAGGTCAATGGAAAAGGAACCCGGGCGCAAACTTTCTTGGAGCTGTGGCCAATCCGTTTTCCCTTGCAGGAAATCCACCAAGACCTGGGCCTCTTCCAAATCATGCACAACAATCCAATGACCGCCCTCGTGCGAAATGAGCGAACACGTGGATGCCGTCTCTTCATGCCCGACTGTGCCATGAATCACGGTCGTGAATCCCTGGCTGACATACTTCTGGACACGCTTGTGCGGCTTGACCACCCACGGGCAGGTCGTGTCCACTAGGGTGACGCCGCGCTCGCGCAGCATGAGGATGTCCTCCACCGGCGCACTGAAGGCGGGCACAATGACCACATCGTCCGGCCCGAGGTTTTCCAGGACTTCCGCATCGGCTGCATCGCCCTTGAGGAAACCAATGCCGAGCCGTTGCAGGTCTTCGTTGACGCCAGGGTTGTGAATCAAAGACGACAAGAGCCACATCGGGCGATCGGGATGCTCGGCCCGAGCCTCGTGCACGATAGCCAGGGCGCGATCTACGCCCCAACAAAAACCAAAGCTGGCAGGCATGAACAAACGCATGCGGCCGACCTGGATTTCGCCCGTGCGCCGAAACTCTTCAATCAGAGGATCGCGGTAACTGAGGCGAACTTCGCTGGGTTCTAAGGAAGAGGACATGGTTCCGTGTGCAACCGCAGGGCTCCGACCAGGTAGGTGGAGCCGCAGACGAGGAGGATATCGGGTTCGGGGGGGAGGTCATCGGACAAGGCGAGGGGCGTGGCTTGAAAGGACTTGGCAAGCTGTTTGGGATCGGCAGAGCGGGGATGGTCGCCGGCCGGGGTGGTGTACCAAGATTCTTGCGCCGGTTTTTCGGCAAGCAGGATCTTGGCAAGGGCATCGGCATCCTTGTCCTCGCGCAGGGCAAGGACGATGCCCGTGTTTTGATCTTGGGTCTGCTGACGAAAAGCGGTGAGCACTTGGGTCAGGGAGGTGGAGGTGTGGGCAAGGTCCAGGATCACCCTGCGGCCGCTGGCGTCCTGACGCGATTCGAAACGACCGGGCAAGATGAGTTGCGTGGGATCGGTACTTTCCAAATGGTCGGCCGCGTCGTTTTCTGCCAAGTCTCGAAGGACCGCTTGGGCAAGGACAAAGTTGCGGCGCATGGCAGGGAGAGGGTTGGGAAAGTCGGCGCGGCAAGGAGCATTGGCAGGGAGTTCCCGCAAGTGGCCATTCCATTCCTGGCACCGGGCAAGAGCAACGGCGCGGGCCGGGTGATCCGCGGCCAAGGCACTCCAGTTGTGGGCGTGTTCATGGAAGATGCCTACCTTCTCGGCGGCGATGGATTCCAAATCGGAGCCAAGGATGTCCTGGTGCTCCAACTCAATGGCCGTCAGGATGGCGGCTTGAGAGGGCACGACATTGGTGCTGTCCAAGCGACCGCCCAAACCGGTTTCCAACACTTGGTAGGCGCAACCGGCCTCGGCAAAGACCACAAGGGCGGCGGCGGTCATCAAATCGAAAAAGGTCTCTTGTTCTTGGCGAAGCGCCAAAACTTGGGAAAAGGCCGAAACCAGAAGCTCTTCCGGGGCTGGCTGGCCATCCAACTGAATCCGCTCGCTCCAATGAGAAAGGTGGGGCGAAAGGTAGAGGCCGGTGCGGAGCCCGGCACCTCGCAGGCCGCGTTCCAGGAATTGGGCGGTGGATCCCTTGCCCTTGGAGCCGGCCAAATGCAGAGCGGGCACTTGCAGATGGGGGTCGCCGAGGCAGGAAAGAAGGTCGCGGATCCCGTCCAAATCCACGCGCATGGCACTGCGGCGCTCACAACGCTCCCAATCGGTGCGGGCGGCAAGTTCCTGAAACAGGCTTTCGGCCTTGTTCACCGCCCGATTTTAGGCTTTCCACGCTCAAGGCAGGGGGCGGAAAGGGCCGATGGAGGGAAGACATGGACCGTCGCTTCCTGCCAGAAGATTTCGGGGATCAGGGCACTCGCCACGAGGTGAATGTCTTTGTGTTCCGCGTGCAGGATCGGGGAATGGAGTATTTGCTCCTGCAGCCTCAGCCTCAGCACGATGGCGTTTGGCGCCCGGTTGTCAACACCGTGCGGTTAGAAGAGGATTTGGAGCATGCCGTGTTGCGCAGTGTGCGCCAGGAAACGGGGCTGGAGTTTCCGTTTGATCTCCTGCAGGGGAAGTGCCCGCCGGTACACGATTGCGGCGACCTGCAATTGGTCGGCTGGCCGTTTGCGTTCCAGACGCGCACGCCCGAAGTGGTGGTACGAAGCCATGCCGGTCTCGCCGACTGCGAGTGGACCCGATTTGAAGATGCCATGCGCTTGCTGACGGACGATATGCATCGGCAGAGCCTGCTGCAGCTGCATTGGGAACTGGCAGCTTAGTTCTCTTGGAAACACGTGGCTTAGTTGCCCTTGCGAATGCGGGCGGCGTTGCGGAGGTGCTTGGCTACGTCCACGGCCGGGAAGCCGGCCACTTTGGCCCCGGCGGGCACGTTGGAAAAGACCTTGGAGCCACCACCAACCTGGGCACCGGCGCCAATCGTGAGGTGGTCACCCACCCCAACTTGGCCACCCAGCATGGCGCCCGATTCGATCGTGCTGCTGCCAGCCAACCCGACTTGGCCGCAGAGAACCGCAAAGTCCCCCACCACGCAGTTGTGGCCCACCTGCACTTGGTTGTCCAGGATGCAGCCGCGACCGAGGCGGGTG
The DNA here is from genome assembly GCA_964464385.1 of uncultured Planctomycetales bacterium. Taxonomy (GTDB): domain Bacteria; phylum Planctomycetota; class UBA1135; order UBA1135; family UBA1135; genus CAYXFZ01. Next base: position 13,496 of record CAYXFZ010000010.1, on the reverse strand, counting down.
GCACCAAAGGTGCCGCGATCCACACAGCAGTTGGCGCCAAGTTCGCAATCGTCGCCAATTTCCACCGTGCCGACTTGGGGCACCTTTTGGTGAACTTGGCCATCCCAGGCATAACCGAAGCCATCCGCCCCCAGGACACAGCCCGCGTGCAAGATGACGCGTTTGCCCAGGTGCACGCCGGGGTAAAGCACAACATTGGCGTGCAAAACACAGCCCTCGCCCACGACTGCACCGGCGCCGACACTGACGCGTTCGTGCAAAATGGCGCCGAGGCCGATGCGCACGCAAGGATGTACAACCACCCCGGGGCCGACAGAAACATCGTCGGCCAACTCGGCGCTGGAATGAATCACGGCCGATGCATGGATTCCGGATTCGGGCCTGGAAGCAGGATGAAAATGCCGCAAGAGCAAAGCGCCGGCCAGGACCGGGTCGGCCACGGTCACAAAATCGTGTTGACCAACATCGGTGCCCTCCTTCACGAGCAAGAGACCTGCATCGCAGCCCTCCAAGGAAACGCGGCGACCGGGAACAAACCAAGCGATGTGGTTTGGGCCGGCCGAGGTCAGGTCTTGAATGCCATGCAACTCGCGTTGCGCATCTCCGTGCAAAGTTCCGCCGGTGCGTTCGGCAACTTCCGCTGCGCTTAGGGGAGGCGCAGCAGGATGGGTCAGCGACGGGGCAGAGTGAGAAGACACGATGGGAATTCTAGGGGCCAGCAGGAATGGGGATACCACCGGCCAAAAAGACCGCGCTCATGACCCAGAGCGTGAGGATGACTAGACCCAAGAGGCGAGGATGGGCCGCCGGTAGTTTTTCCAGGCCATGAAAGAGGAGCAGGAAAACCGCGTGGATGGCCGCTTGCAAAATCAGGCCCTGGGTCGTGGCAATGCCTCCGGCCAACAAGATCACCACACCACCCACAAACAAGAGATTGAAGATGTTTGATCCCAGGACATTGCCGTAGACCGCCCCGGTCGCGCCGTGACGCACGACACGCCAACAGGTCAGCAACTCCGGCAGGGAAGTGGCCGCGGCGGCGATGAAAAAACCGGCAAGGCCATCTTCCCAGCCAACTTGGGCCGCCAAACCAAGCGCACCCGTCAAGGTCCAAGAAGATCCGGGGAACATGAAGGCGAAACCGAGAAGCATGATCGGTGCCGACCACACCGAAGGGAGCAAGGACGGGGCTTCCTCTTGGCCGACCCCCTCCAGACTTCCTTTTCTGAAAGCGCGGAACAGAATCCAAAGAAAAATAAGCAGAGCGAAACTACCAAGTACCGGCGACAAACCACCGTTGCGCATGAAAACAAAAAACACTAGGCCGACAATCGTGAGTTCTCGTTTGCCCGGGAGGCGAGCCGCGGGCCGGGTCGTGCCCTTCTTGCCCGCGAACAACATGACGAGGCCCAAGACGAGGCCGATGTTGAAGACATTGGAGCCAAAGACATTGCCCATGGCCAAGGCGGGATGATCAGCTGCAGCCTGCCAACTCACAAAGAGCTCGGGCAGGGAGGTGCCCAGCGCGAGCAAAAGAAAACCCGTGAGCCAGGAGGGCCACTGCCAGCGGCGCGCCAGACCCAAGGCGCCACGCACGGCCAAGTCCGCGCCCACCCAAAGAGTGAGGACACCCCCGACGAGAGGAAGCAGGATCATCAGCGCGCCTAGGATAGCGGCCAATGGACTCCGATTCGAAGAGCGGACCGATCATCGGCATCACCGTGGAACTGCTGGATCAACCCCACTACGAGGGCAAGCGGCGCTTTCAACTCTTCACCGACTACCTCCCCTGCGTGCGGGGGGCCGGAGGAGTGCCGTTGTTGCTGCCCACGGACGCCCCGCCGGAAGATGTCGCGGCTTGGCTAGATCACTTGGATGGTCTGCTTCTCACGGGCGGCGATGACCCCGACTTGCGGCGCCACGGTGGCGAGGCACCGAACGAAAGTTGTCGGCCCATCCCGGAGGAGCAACAACAAACCAACCAATCCTTGGTGGCGGGCGCCGTAGCCCTCGAATTGCCGATCTTGGGGGTTTGCCTAGGCATGCAAATGATGGGTTTGGCGCATGATGCACCTTACATCCAGGATTTGGCCGGTGCCGAGGGGCACACGAAAGGGGTTGAGCATCCGGTGACTTCGGTTCCTGGCAGCCGCTTGTGCTCTTTGGTCGGCGCGGAGTCCTTTGCCGTCGCTTCCTATCACCATCAGGCCCTGGCTGGCCCCGGCGACCATTTAACTCCGGTCGCCTTTTCGGAAGATGGCACTTTGGAGGCGGTGGAACTCCAAACCCATCCTTTTTTCCTGGGCATCCAATGGCATCCGGAGCGATTGCCTGCGAGTGTTGCCAGCCAAGCGATTTTTTCCGGTTTCGTGGCCGCCGCGCGGGAATACCGTGAGGGAAGAAAATGAGCTCGGAACACCACGAGAATCGGCGCCGCAAATTGGCGGAGTTGCAAAAGAACCAGCGC
>CAYXFZ010000010.1:8534-11019 GCA_964464385.1 uncultured Planctomycetales bacterium | reverse complement strand
GCCGGGATCGGGCGCGGCTCATCAGCATGGCCATCTTGCTGGTAGCCGTGATCGCCATCTTTCTTCAGCTGGGCTCGGCCGGCGGTGAAGATCCGGGCTCCGTCGAGCAAGGTCCGGCGCCTCCGACCTCTTCGACTTGGATGCCCCAAGGGGATCCAGAGATCATGGCAACGGTTCGCGACACTTTGCCCACCGAACGCATTTTGTTGGAACCAGAACCGATGCGGCATTTGGCCCGGCAGGCCATTGCCTTGCAAGCGGCGCACTTTCGCGAGGTGGCTGACCCGGGCTTCCCCTTTGCTCGTGAGACGAAAGATACAGCCTCTCTGCGCGGCAAACCTTATCTCTTTCGCGGCGAAGTCTTGCACTTCCAATCCTTGCGCCGTGGCCCCGATCTTCCTGAAGAATCTTGGTACCACTTACGCGACCAAGATGGACACGCGGTCCATTTTGTGGCCACGAGTCCTCCGGAGACCCTATTCAACTCGGAAAATTTTGTGCGGGCCGATGGCTTTTTTCTAAAAACCTATACGCGAACGGTGGACGGCACTGCCGTCACAGCTCCTCTGTTCGTAGGCCGGCAAGTCTTGCCCTCCGTTCGCGCCCAGTCCCCCGCCAAATCCGTGGATCCGATCCTGCTCGCCAGCGTCCGCGACCACGAGCACTATGACGACGAAGATGTGGACCAAACCGGGCTATGGCACTTGCTATCACACGCGCAATGGTTGGCACAAGACACAGCGCGCATGGAAATGGCTTTCCAAAACGCTCCGGAATTGGATTTTGATCGCCTGCGCAACCTTGCCGCCGAACCCGAGGCCTGGCGCGGCGTGCCGATGCGCATTCCTGGCCGCGTGCCGGATCAGGCCAAATGGCGCAACTCCAAACCCGCCGGTGAAAATATTTTGCGCACGCCTTGGGTGCACTGGGGTTACTTGGGCAACCTCGCCTTTGCCGACCACTTGGTGCTCTTGGCGGGAGCGGGAAACCAAGATTTTTCCGGCAACCAATCTCTTTGGTATCTCGGATTTTTTCTACAACTCAAAAGTTATGTGGATCAGGAGGACAACGCGCGCCGCATTCCAGTTTTTGTCATTGCCGGCGCCGAGTCCGGCCAGGGCGCCGAATCCGGCCTCATGAATCAAATGATCTTTACCTTTCTTGGCCTCGTCCTCTTGGTCGCTTGCGTCGTGTTATGGATCGCCCGCCGAGATCGCCACTCTGCTCTTGCCGCCAAGGAAGAGGCGGCGCAGCGCAAGAGTCGGCGCACGACTTACCCACCCGCGTCCCCATGAATCCCACTCCAAAAAATTCATGAACCAACCCAGCTACGGCAGTGGCATTCTTCGCGCTTTAGTGCGCGGGGCGATTGCTGATCTGGATCCGGCCCCCAGTTCGGTCACGGTGATGATGGACACGGCCGCCGAGTCGGCCTGCGGCGCCACGCTGGCCGCCGCCTTGAAGGATGCCGGTTGTTCGGTGCGGGCAATTCTTTGGGACGCCGCGGAGGAGAAGAAAACTTTTATCCAGGCTGAGATTCTCGCTCGACAAATCGTTTCCGGTGGCGTGGATCGACAGTCCCTCCTCATTGCGGCCGGTGGTGGAGTGACTACGGACATGGGTGGATTCCTAGCCGCCACTTTGCTGCGTGGCATTCGTTGGGGCGCCATACCCACGACTTTATTGGGAATGGCAGATGCCGCCTTAGGCGGCAAGACGGCGTTGAATCTTCCCGAAGGAAAAAACCTCATCGGTGCTTTCCACCATCCCGAGTTTGTGATTTGCGATGCCGAAGTTTTGGCCACCCTTCCCGAGCGCCACTGGAATAGCGGTCTTGGTGAAATCTTAAAAACAGCGTTTCTCGCTGGGGAGGACGCCCTCGCTCTCATGGAAGAAGCCGCAGCCGCTGATTTGCGCCGCCCGAGCGACTCCTTGCTGAACCTCCTGGCCCGTGCCGGCGAAACCAAAATGCGCATTGTCCGCGAGGATCCCGAGGAGCAAGGGACCCGAAAATTACTGAACTTGGGACACACTTTTGGCCATGCCCTGGAAACGGCGGCTGGCCCGGATGCCCTGACCCATGGTGAGGCCATCACCCTTGGCTTCCTCTGCGCAGCACGCATGTCGGTGGAAATGGAGGTCGCCGAAAAGGCCGTGGCAGACCGCATCCGCAACTTAGTGCGGCAACTGAAACTCCCTGAGGCCTTCCCGGGGCCATTGCCCTCCGATCTGCGCCTAGAAGAGCTCATCACGCGGGATAAAAAGGCGGTCGGTGGAAAATTGGATCTGGTCCTGCCCGTGGAACCCGGGAGTTGCATTCTGGTCCGAGGGGTGGATCCAAAAATCGCGATTCAGGCCACGATCCGCGAGTTGGGTTAACTCCCCCAAACTCTGGACGGATCTTGTGCGCCACGTCATGATGGTCCAAATCCCCTCCGCGCATGCCTCGCCGGAAAGACCTTAAAAGCATTCTCCTGATTGGTTC
>CAYXFZ010000010.1:0-8524 GCA_964464385.1 uncultured Planctomycetales bacterium | reverse complement strand
TATCATCGGCCAGGCCTGCGAGTTCGACTATTCCGGAACGCAGGCGATCAAGGCGCTCAAGGAAGAGGGATACCGAGTCTTGTTGGTGAATTCCAACCCGGCTTCGATCATGACCGACCCCGAGTTGGCCGATCGCACTTACATTGAACCGATCACGCCCGAGGTGGTTCGACGCATTTTTGAACGCGAGAGGCCGGACGCCCTGTTGCCGACGCTCGGAGGTCAGACCGCGCTGAATACCGCTATGGCTCTGCACAAGGATGGCACCCTCCAGGAATTTGGGGTCGAAATGTTGGGTGCGCAAGCGGATGTCATTCATAAGGCCGAGGATCGCGACGCCTTCCGCCAAGCCATGCAACACATTGGGCTCAACAATGCGCCCTCGGAAGTGGTTCGCAACATCAAAGAGGCCAACGCCGCCGTCGAAGTCATTGGCCTTCCTTGTGTAGTTCGTCCGGCATTTACCATGGGTGGCTCCGGAGGTGGGATTGCCTACAACCGCGAAGAGTACGACGAGATTGTCGCTCGCGGCCTGCGGTTGTCGCCGGTGGACGAAGTCTTGGTGGAAACAAGCTTGCTGGGCTGGAAGGAGTTTGAGCTTGAGGTCATGCGCGACGCCAAGGACAACTGCGTTGTGGTTTGTTCCATTGAGAACTTGGATCCCATGGGCGTCCACACCGGCGACTCGATCACAGTCGCGCCTGTGCAAACTTTAACCGACCGGGAATACCAAGATTTGCGCGACGCAGCCTTCGCCATCATGCGCGAAATTGGGGTTGAATGCGGCGGGTCCAATGTTCAGTTTGCCATCAATCCAGAAAACGGCGAAATGGTGGTCATTGAAATGAATCCACGGGTGTCGCGCTCGTCTGCCTTGGCCTCCAAGGCCACGGGTTTCCCGATTGCCAAGTTTGCGGCCAAACTTGCGGTGGGCTACACCCTGGACGAAATTCAAAACGACATCACCAAGGTGACGCCGGCCTGTTTTGAACCGTCCATTGACTATGTTGTGGTCAAGATGCCACGCTTTGCCTTCGAGAAATTTCCGCTGGCGGATTCCACTTTGGGAACGCAAATGAAATCGGTCGGCGAAACGATGGCCGTCGGACGCACTTTCAAGGAGGCCTTCCAAAAGGCCATACGCGGACTGGAAGTCGGACGGGTTGGCTTCTCCGGCAAAAAACGCGACGTGGCCGCGGACGAACTGCGCCAAAAAGTTGCACGGCCGGCGCCGGGCCGAATCTTTGCGGTTTACGATGCTTTCCTTTCCGACTTCAGCATCGAGGAAGTCGCGCGCCTTTCGGGCATTGACCCTTGGTTTTTGGCCTACCTAGAACGCTTGGCCAAGGATGATCACGCTTTGGAGGGCAGAGATCTTGCCTCATTCGACGCCTGCGAACTTTTGGCACTCAAAAAAGGTGGGTTTTCGGATGCCCGCATCGGCGAGGCCACTGGAGTCCCGGCCGAAGCGGTGCGAGCCTATCGCCTCGACCTCGGGCTCAAGCCTGGCTACCGCTTGGTGGATACCTGCGCGGCAGAATTTGAAGCCAAAACACCGTACCTTTATTCCACTTGGGATTGTTCTTCGGAAGAGGCACCCCCCACCTCCAAGCGCAAGGTCGTCATCTTGGGCGGCGGTCCAAACCGCATTGGCCAAGGCATTGAATTCGACTACTGCTGTGTGCATGCTTCCTTTGCACTGCGTGAGTTGGGCATCGAGTCCATCATGATCAACTCCAATCCGGAAACAGTCTCGACGGATTTTGACATCTCGGATCGACTTTACTTTGAACCGCTGACGGCCGAAGATGTCATCGAAATTTGCGATCGGGAGAAACCAGAGGGCGTCATCGTGCAATTTGGCGGACAAACCCCGCTCAACTTGGCCAAAGATTTAATCCGCGCCGGAATTCCCATCCTTGGCACGCCCTACGACGCCATCGATCGCGCCGAAGATCGCGGGCGCTTCTCCAAATTACTCGACGACTTGGGCCTTCGTGCGCCAGAGAACGAGATTGCTTTTGACGAAGATGGCGCGGTGGGTGCCGCGAGCCGGATCGGCTACCCCGTGCTGGTGCGACCCTCCTACGTCCTGGGCGGACGGGCCATGGAAATTGTGTATGACGAACCAGACCTCCGCCGTTACATGAACGAGGCCGTGCAAGCTTCACCGGAGCATCCCGTCCTGGTAGACCGGTTCCTCGAAGATGCCATCGAGGTGGATGTGGACTGCCTCTCCGATGGTGTGTCCGTGCTGATCGGTGCCGTCATGGAACACATCGAAGAGGCAGGCATACATTCCGGCGATTCCACTTGTGTCATCCCCCCCACAACCTTGGGTGAAGAAGTGGAACGAGAAATTCGGGAAGCGACGCGCGCGCTAGCACTGGAATTGGGGGTCATCGGCCTGATGAACGTTCAATTTGCAGTGCGCGGCAGCACGATCTACGTCTTGGAAGTGAACCCCCGGGCTTCGCGTACTGTGCCCTATGTTTCAAAAGCGGTCAGCCTGCCCTTGGCAGCCTTAGCGACTCAGGTCATGACCGGCATCAAACTTGCTGACCTGGACCTGGAGGAACCGCAGCCAGAGGGCACTCTTTCGGTCAAGGCTCCCGCCTTTCCATTCGCCAAATTCCCCGGGGCCCGTGCCGATCTTGGCCCTGAAATGCGCTCCACCGGTGAAGTCATGGGCATGGATGCTTCTTTCGGCATGGCCTTCGCCAAGGCTTCGGCCGCCGCCGGCCGAGAACTGCCCACTTCCGGACGGGTGTTTTTGACTGTCAAGGACGAAGACAAAAGGCAGGCCATCATGGTCGCTCGTTCCCTAGCCGACCTCGGTTTTGAATTGGTCGCGACCGAAGGCACTTGGCGCTCGTTGACGCAACACGGAATCTCTTGCGAACGCATCAACAAGGTCCATGAGGGTCGGCCACACGTGGTGGACCTCATCAAATCTGGCGACATCAACCTCATCATCAACACCCCTTTGGGGAAAATGACGCGCTGGGACGACGGCATGATCCGAAGTGAGTCTTATCAGGCTGACATTCCTTGTCTGACGACAATGAGTGCGGCCATGGCCGCACTCGAGGGCATCCAGGCGCTTACCGCTGGTGTCATGGAAGTGGAATCCCTGCAAGAGCGATTCCCCGCCAAGACTGCCGCCACCGTTTCCTAAAACGGATTCCGCAGGAGCTTCTTTTCTGGCCAGGCTAACGCGACTTGCGCAAGGCGCTTAGCATGGCGCGCCATTCTCCCGGAAGAACCACGGCCGCAACGACACATGCTGCCACCATTCCACTGAGCAATGCCAGGGTCAAAAGCAACCAGGGCGAATTTTCCAGAATTGGTAAGCGGAAAACCAAGAAAGGAGCGAAACCGGCGCCAAGTGCCGGCAACAGCAAATGCGGCAATCGCCGCAATGCCAAAGGAAATGCCAGCCCATGGCGGGACTGACCGGCCGCCAGGACAAAAAATTGCGCCGCCATGGCACAGGAGGTTGCCCAACCTGCAGCAACCACGCCATATTTTGGCAAAAGGAAAAAATCCAAGAGGAGGTTGAGGGGAACACAAATGGCGGCGGCAATCGAAGGGCCGCGATAATCCCCCAGGGCCTGACGGGCTCGCACCATTTGGGCGGCCAATGCCGCAAATGGAAGGGACGGAATGTAGGCCAGGACCACGGCTGCCAAAACGGTGGCATCCTCGGGCGCAAACTCGCCGCGTACAAACAGCAGGTGCACGATGGGTAAGGCCAACACAGCAAGGCCAACGGCGGCACAAAGGGTGACCGCCAAAGTGGGTTCGCAGGCAATGCGCAGGGCGCGATTCAGTTCTGGGAGTTGGCGTCCGGCGCCGAGACGCGTGAACCAGGGGGTGGTACCCACCAAGCCCGCAATCACGAGCAAGGCATAGGGCAACTGCAGGAGACGCTCGGAAAGATAGATGTAAGAGTTGGCCGACGCGTCCACCAAGCGATAAACCAACACTTGATCCACCAATGTGTTGATTTGCAGGGCCGCTAAACCGAGGAGCGCGGGAGCAAACTGTTTGAGGGTGGCGCGAACTCGGCCGGAAGGATCGCCAAACCGCGGTATGAGGGGAAAACCTGCCCGCTTCAGACCCGGCTGTTGCACAGCCCATTGCAAGACCCCGCCGAGGATCAGGACGAAACAAAGACCACGAGCCGCCTCCTGGGGAGTTCTATCGAAGGCGGCAAAGATCCAGACAATCCAAACCAAGTTCAACAACACCGGGGCCAAGGCCGGGCCCAGAAAACGACCGGCGCGATGTTGCGGCGCCGTGGCGATGGCAGCCAAACAAACTGGAACGACATAGGGGAAGAGCGAGCTCGCCATAGCCAAAGCCTGGTTTTCCGAGCCCTCGGCGCTCTGCAAAAAAGAATGCAAAACCCAAAGTCCGAAAGCGCAGAAACTCACCAAGAGCAGGAGAATCCAGCCATGGAAGCGCGAGTACAGGTCACGGGCGGCATCTTCACCCCCCTCCTGGTGGGCACGATCCAAGGCAGGCAGGACCGCAGAGCCCACCACACCCTCACCAAGAAGACGGCGAAAGGTATTGGGCAGAGCCCAAGCAATGGCAAAGGCGCCCAGTAAGGGAGAAACCCCAAAAAGCGAGGCCATGCCCAAGTCGCGCACGAATCCCAAAATGCGCGAGACGAGCGTCAAAGACGAGGTCGTCAAGAAGCCGCGCGCCGCGGCATGCGCGGTTCCGCCCACCATGAGTTTATCCTAGGGAATGGCAAGGTTATCCTCCAAAAAATGCGCGTGATCTTCGACGGCCGGGTCCGCCCGCATTCCTCCTTCGCGCGGGTTCTCACTCTGCTGGAAGCGGGTGCCACTGCCGTCGGCCTAGAAACGGTCCGTTGGGATGGCCAGGAGTTTCCGCAAGGGGATTTTCTTTGGAGCACGAGGGCTCTGGAGATCCCCGCCGGGCCTCTGCCCGTGATCGCCACGATCTACGACCTTAACCCGCTAGAAGATGGCCGCCGCGGGTTGCTCGCTGCCCTTCACCGGCAACGACTGCGCAACCGGGTGACTCGGATTTTGCGGGATGCTTGGCGCATTTGCACCTGCAGCCAACACACGGCCCGGCGCATTGCCGGAACCAGTGGAAAGGCCGAAAACCGTCCCCACATCGTCCCGCTCTATGCCGACGCTTCGCTTTCTCCTGAGCCAGCCCCGACCGATGTAGTTCAACTTCAAGATCTCGGCCTCGCTCCGGGCTATGTGCTCTTTCTTGGCGCCTTGCGTAAACACAAGAACTGGGAAAGGCTGGCGCGTGCTTGGGCCCAACTCCCCCAGGAGTTGCAGGACAAACATCCGCTAGTTTTGGTCGGCCGCAATCGCCGGACGAAAAAGACCGTGGCCAAGTTGGCAGCAGAAGGGATTCGTCCCGTCTTTCTGGGAGAGGTCGCAGAAGGCAAGGTGCAAGCTTTGTATCGCGGGGCGAGGCTCTTTGCTTTTCCGTCTCTGACCGAGGGCTTCGGTTTGCCGCCATTAGAGGCCATGGCGTCGGGCACGCCGGTGCTTGCTAGCAGTCGCGGCGGTTTGAGTGAAGTTTTGGGGGAGGCGGCCCTGTTCGCCGACCCAGAATCCACGCATTCCCTTAGCGAGGGCATGGCCCGCATTCTGGAGGACTCCCGCCTTGCGGAAGGGCTCCAACAAAAAGGACTTCAACAAGCCGCGAACTTTGGACCCGAGCGGACCGGAATGGCCATGTTGGAGCTACTGAAACCCTAAGGAATTTCGTCGAGAATCAAGGGAATGCGGATGGACACGATGCCGCGGAATTCGCCGGCAGCGAAACCGCGAGCTCGATCGGCCGGATACCGTTCGTTAAGAAAGGCTTGCACATCGGCGGGAATCTGCTCGGGACTCCCGTGACAGACCAAACAGTTTGCGGCCAGATAGATCGGAGCGAAGTGCTCTAATTGGCTGACATAATCCTCGCGCGTGACTCGCACGGAGAGGGGCTGGATGGGGTTGTCGAATGTGCTTCCCAGCGCGGCCTTTTCCATCCAGCCTCGCTCAAAGCGATCGGGGGCATTGGCCGGATTGCGCACCCGCAGGGCGGTGCGCCGCAGTTGGATGCCATGCTCGTCGGCTAAGGACTGGGTAAGTTCTTGCGCCACCGAAGCACACACCTCCATGGAAGACAAGGGTCCGCCTTCGGACATCGCCTCCGTGAGTCGCCCCTCCAAGGTGGATTTCAAGTCTTGGGTGGCAGCAACGGCGTCTTGGCGCGCCGTGAATTCCAGGCGGGCGAACTCGGCTCGTACGCCCATGGATTGGAACATGAACCAAACGCCGACCGCGATCAATCCCGCCCAAAGAACAATCAGAGACGACCGGGGCATCAACTCAAGAGGCGTTTAACGGTGTCAGCAATCATGCGGCCATCGGCGCGGCCAGCGATCTTTGGCTGCACAGCCTTCATGACTGCGCCCATGGCGGCGGCAGAATCCGCCCCCACCTCGGCCATGGCCTCTTGCACGAGGGCTTCCACCTCGGCCTCGGACAGGCCCGCAGGCAGGAATTCTTGAATGACTTCAATTTCAGCCAGGTCGGCGTCGGCCAAATCTTGGCGGCCAGCCTTGGCGAAGGTGTCCGCCGCATCGCGCCGGCGCTTGGCGAGTTTTTGCAGAATGCGCAAGCAGCCAGCATCGTCCAACAAATCCAGTGGGTTGGTGTTTGCGTCATCCTCGCCGGTGCGTGCTTCGATGCCCGCATTCTTGAATTCGGTCAAAATACCGCGCAGGGCCGCCAATCGGGGCTTGTCGCGGGCCCGCATGGCATCCTTGAGAGAAGCACCCAGGGCGTCTGAGATTTCACTCATCGGTTTTGTCCTCGGTGTTCCCGCCGGAATCGGCCTCGGCCTCGTCTTCTCGTGCGACCGGAGCCATGCGGATCAGCAGATCGTCGCCCTTCAGATTGACCAAGCGCACACCTTGGGTAGCGCGGCCCTGAGTGGAAATTTCATCCACCGCAGTGCGCACCATCATGCCGGAAGCCGTCATGAAGAGGACGTCATCGCAACGGGAAGCATTCAAAGCATTCACGACCTTGCCATTGCGCTCGTTGGTGCGGATGCCAACAACACCCTGGGAACCGCGCTTGGTGAGTCGGAATTCTCCGATCAGCGTGCGCTTGCCGTAGCCGCATTCGGTGGCCAGAAGAAGATGGTCTTCGGCGGCACCAGCAACGAGGGCCACCACGGCATCGCCCTCGCGGAGGGCAGCGCCTCGAACTCCAGCGGCATTCCTGCCCATGGAGCGCACATCGCTCTCGCGGAAACGAACCACCTGTCCGTGAGCAGTACAGAGCAGGACCTCGTCCCCTTCGCTGACCAAGCGTGTGCCAACGAGGGAATCCCCCTCGACCAGTTTGGTGGCAATGATGCCGGCGCGGCGCGGACGCGAGTATTCCAGGAGGGGGGTCTTTTTGACCTTTCCCTTGGCAGTGACGAACAGCAAAAAGTCGCCCTCGGTGAAATCTCTTGTGGCCCGGATGCTGCGGATCTCTTCGTCCGGCTGAATGCCCTCGATCAGATTGCGGATGGAGCGCCCCTGGGCGGTGCGATCCAAATCAGGCAGACGGAAGACCTTCAGCCAATGGATTTTCCCGCGGTCAGTCAGGATGAGGAGGAAATCGTGCGTGCTGCACACAAAAAGCTGCGACACGATGTCGCCGTCCTTGGCCTTGCCACCCGTGATTCCCCGGCCACCACGACTTTGGGCCCGGTAGGTCGAGGCCGACGTGCGCTTGGCACGACCGGTCCGGGTAATAGTGACCACCACATTTTCCTCGTTGATCAAATCCTCGGTAAGGAATTGATGTACGGTTCCTCCAATTTCGGTGACCCTCGGAGAACCATATTGCTCGGCCATTTCGGCGATGTCCTGACGAATGATGTCAATGACCAAGTTGTCCTCGGCAAGCAGGCGCTTGTACCAGGCAATATCCTTCTGCAACTGGTCGATCTCGGCCTGCAACTTGTCCACCTCAAGACCCGTCAATCGACCCAAGCGCATATCCACGATGGCCTGGGACTGACGCTCGGTTAACTCGAAGGCGGTCTCCAACCGGCGGCGGGCCTTTTCCGTGTCCGGAGAAGTCTTGACGATCTCAATGACCTCATCAATGGAACGGATGGCGACCATGATACCTTCCAGAATGTGCAACCTAGACTCGGCTTTCTCCAAGAGATGCGCGGTCCTGCGACGAATCACCTCGAACCGGTGATCTCGGTATGCCTCAAGGAGAGGCTTCAGACCCAGGGTTCGAGGTTGGCCCTCTTGCAACACGGTGTTGCGAATGGAGTAGGTGGTTTGTAGTGGGCTGTGCTTGTAAAGAAGGTTTTCCACGATGGCAGAGTCGCCATCCTTCTTCAACTCAATGACAACGCGCATGCCGTCACGGTCCGACTCGTCCCTAATATCGTGAATGCCCTCGATGCGACCATCCTTCACTGAATCCGCGATCTTTTCAATGATGGCGGACTT
>CAYXFZ010000009.1:30193-36762 GCA_964464385.1 uncultured Planctomycetales bacterium | reverse complement strand
CGCTCGAATTTGATCTCAATGCGTTCCGTCGGACCCAAGGTGCGCAACTGGCGGAGCAAATCCGCTTGACTGGTGGCCGGAATCCCGTTCACCGCCAAGAGAACATCATTTTCGCGGAGCCCCTGCCGGACAAAGACCGAATCGGCTTTGAGGGAACGAATACGCAAGCCTCGCGACCGGCCCGTGGCGGGATCCCGCTGCGGGGTCACCTTCACGGCGGCGAAGACCTCATCCTCGGGCATGTCCCCCATCAAGGCTAGATCCTCACTGCCCAATTCATAATGATCCGGTTCGGTCATGCGGGTTTTTGTCGGGGCTTGCACCATGACCTCGGAATAAGAAGCTTTGGAAACCAGGATTTGACTGGGATCCGAGGGCTCTTCCGTCAAGGTTAGAAGAAACGGGGGTTCATCCCCATCCACCAATTCCAATTCCACTTCTTGCAATCGAATGGCCAGAAGTTCCACCAAGGCCCCCGGTTTTCCCTCGACCTCGAACTGATCCCCGACCCAATAAAGATCCCCCGAGGCGGGCATGTTCTCGCGTTGCACTTGCGTCCGAGGCGCGATGTAAGCACAGCTCACCCCGCCCCCGACCAACTGTATGAACTGCACCAACAGATCTTCCGCTCCGACGCGGGGCGGTGGCGCAACCGCAGGACCTAGCACCGGATCCACCGGCAGGGCCCCCGTCACATTGGTGGCATGCAGACTGCGGTAGCTGGAGGAGGGACTCAAATGGCCGATCTCCGAAGTGCCACTGGATTGTTGAAAGGTATCCACAATGCCCTTCCAATCCACCACCTGCAGAACTTCCGTCCGGTTGCGCAGATAATCGGAGAAGGAAAGGCCGAATTGGGCAAGCGCACCGATCCCCACCAAGGACAAGAGAAGGCGCAGAATTCGGTAGTTCATGAGGAAACCCGGTGGGTGCATGTTCCCACCAAGGACCAAGAAAGTCCAGTCAGGGGCAGTCCAATTCAGAATTGAGACGCTGGGGTCACCCAGAAACATCCCGCAGAAGACGATGCAGAAGGGCGGGCAAGCCCTGACCTGTTACCGAGGAGATGGCCAACCCAACCACCCCGGCGGCCTGGAACAGATCTTGGGCCCGTTCTTCCGCTTCCGCATCCTCGACCTTGGAGCCCACGAGGATCCAGGGCCGAGTGCCCAATTCGGAGCTGAACGCTTCGATCTCTTTGCGAATGGTTTCCCAGGAGGTCCTCGGATCCTCGGCCCCAGCAGAACAATCCACCATGTGGAGCAACACCCGGGTGCGTTCCACATGGCGCAAAAATTGGTGGCCTAGGCCCTTGCCCTCATGGGCACCCTCGATCAAGCCAGGAATGTCGGCTAAAACCAAAGTGGGCCGCTGTACATCCTGGGTCTCCCAAATTCCCAAACTTGGGTTCAGGGTCGTAAAGGGATAATCGGCCACGCGCGGCCGGGCGGAAGTCACTCGACTTAAGAGCGTGCTCTTGCCCGCATTCGGCAATCCAACCAGACCCACGTCGGCAACCAATTTCAACTCCAAGAGCAATTCGCGGGATTCGCCGTCCTTGCCCAATTCGGCATACTCGGGGGCTTGCCGGGTGGCACGCGCAAAGCGGGCATTGCCGCGACCCCCTCGACCCCCGCTGGCCACGACCACACGATCTTGGTCGCTCGCCAAATCCGCCATCAAATTCCCATGCTTGGCATCCCGCACCTGCGTACCTAAGGGAACGATCAAAATCACATCCTCGCCCCCGGCCCCAGACTTGTTGTTGCTGCTGCCCGGCTGACCCGATCCAGCTCGCAAGATGCGACGTCGGCGAATCCGGAAAAGAGAGTTCTCCGAATGGGAGGCGACGAAGAGAATGTTTCCACCTTTGCCGCCATCCCCGCCATTGGGACCGCCAAAGGCAACATATTTTTCCCGCCGAAAGGAAGAACAACCATCGCCTCCCCGGCCGGCGAAGACCGAGAGCGCGGCCTCGTCGCAAAACATCCCTTGGGTGCTCATGGGCAAAGGCAACCCGAGGTGGGACGGGCCTAGGCCTGCGGCAGAACGGCGACCCGCCGCCGCGACTGAAACGTCACGATGCCGTCTTGCAGGGCAAAGAGGGTGTAGTCCTTGCCACAACCCACTCCTTGGCCGGGATGAAACTTCGTGCCGCACTGACGAACGAGAATTTCGCCGGCCCGCACGATTTGTCCGCCATAGCGCTTGACGCCACGATGTTGCGGGTTGGAATCGCGACCGTTGCGGGTAGAACCGCCACCTTTCTTATGTGCCATGGCTAGGAAGCGCTCGAGGAGCGGATTTCTTTGACCCGAATGCGGGTATAGGTTTGACGGTGGCCCTTGCGATCGCGGCTGGATTTCCGGCGTCGGAAGTGCGTCACCATGATCTTTTTGTCACGCTCCTCGCCAAGGACCTCGGCCAGGACCGAGACACCGGGAACATCAGGAGCACCGACGGAAATTTCGCCATCCTCACCCTTGAGCAGGCTGACCTGATCAAAGGAGATTTCACTGCCAGGCTCGACGCCAGGCATTCGGTCCACCCACAACTCCTGTCCAAGGCTGAGAGTGAGGCAACGGGAACGGTCGCGGACAATCGCGTACATCAGGTTTTCCTCCCCAAGAAGGGCCGCGCATTCTAGCCGCCGCCACCAGAGGTGTCCAGATCCGCCCTCATCGCAGCACGGGATCTTCCGGAATCAGCTGCGAATCTGGCTCGAAATGGACCTCCAGACCTTGCTCTTGCATGGCCTCCAGTTCCCCTCCAACTTGCAAACACTCCAGGACCCGGGGGTGGGCCCGCAAGGACCATGAACGGTTGTGCGGGCAAGCGCGGAGGCGCCGCAAAATGCGCCGAGCAGCGGCCTCCATCCTGGATGGATTCCCAGTTCCGGCACAGGAAGAACACGTGGCGAGAGCTGAGCGCATCGGACCTGAACCGAGACGTCGCCGGGTCAAGGACAGAAGACCAAAGGCGCCCAAGCGGGCAACTTTCATGCGGGCGCGGTCCGGGTTCAGGGCCTCGCGAAACGCATCTTCCAATCCTTCGCGGTGTTCTCTTTCTCCCATGTCGATGAAATCCACGACCAAAATGCCGCCCAAATCCCGCAATCGAATCTGCCGCGCGATTTCGACCGCGGCCAAGCGATTGGTGGCCAAAGCAGTTTCCTCCAAACTTCCCTCATCCATGCGGCCGCTGTTCACGTCAATCGCGGTCAAGGCCTCGGTTTCATGGATCACGATGGAGGCACCGCCGGTCAAACCCACGCGCGAGCGGTAGAGCCGTTGCCAATCGGCCTCCAAGTCCAGGGCCTCGAAGAGAGGCCGGGAACGATCCCATCTGCGCACGGGGGGCACGTCGCCATCCAGCTTGGCCAAAAATGTTTCCAGTTCGTCGCAGGTTGCGGGATCGTCCACGACAATTTTCTGGATCCCTGGCCGCAGAAGATCCCGCACGAAACGAACCGTGGGTGAGGGTTCCCTCCAAAGGAGACCGGGCGCCGAAAGTTTGCGAGCGGTCTGCACCACTTGCTGCCACTGTTCCTGAAGTTGCAGAAATTCCGTTTTCAATACGCTGGCATCGGCCTGGGCAGCTGAAGTTCGAGCGATCAGACCGGGGCCGTCTGGACCGCGCAGTTCCTCCAAAACGTCCCGCAAACGATCTCGCTCTTGGGGATCTGAAAGACGGCGGCTGGCCGCGGCCCGGGCCATCGAGGGCATCCACACCAAACGACTCCCGGCGAGCGAGACCATGGTGGTCAAGGTGCAACCTTTGCCGCGCACGGCATCGCGTAGCACTTGCACGATAAGACGGGTTCCCGGAGCGAGATCGGCAATGACTCGACGGGACGGGGATGGAATGGCCTCCTCCTGTTGGGAAGGATCGGCGGAACCTGGCATGGGTGCCTCGGCAATGGCAATGGGATCCTCGAGTTCCAAACAGGCGGGGTGCAAATTGCCAATGTGCATGAAGCCGGCTCGATTGCCACCGAAATCCAAGAAGGCAGCGTCCAGACCTGGCTCCGTGCGAACAACTTCCGCCAAGTAAAGATCGCCAACCCGAGTGCCAACACCCGCTCGCGCGGAACGGGCCTCCAACAAGGCGGAACCTTCAGCCAAGGCGATCCGAAGCTCCTCGGGGTCGCGGGCGTTGATCGCCAAGACCACGGCAGAAGAAGGAGAATTCATGAGTTCTCTCCCCAAGGCAAACGATGCACGTGAACGCGGGTGCTGGCCTCCTCGCCCAAGAGAGCACGCACCACCTTGCGGGGGGCGGGTCCGCGACCATGGGCCACGGCAAATCCCCAAGTTTGGGGGCCGACATTCAATTTCACCCAGGATTCCGAAGCGTACGGCGGCACCAATTCCTGAATGCGCTCTTCGGCGTCCTCGGGCAAAGCCACGCCAACCAATTCAAATCGTGACCAGGGCAAGGGCCGCGGTTTTGCCGGGTGTAAGAAAACGTCCGACACGGTCACCCCAGGAGGGACCGTGCAACGAAGGCGGAGGAGGGCCTCGGTCGCCGAATAGGGTTGGCGCAGTTCCATCCAAAATCGTTCCTGCACGGAGGACCAGCCCAATGGAAGAGCATCTCCAAAATGAAGCCGAGGACGGGGCCGAAATCCTCGCGAGTAGGCCAAGGGCAAGCGAGCTCGACGCAGGGCGGTTTCTAGGGCGACTTGCAAATCCAATTGAGACAAAAAGCGGGCGACTCCTTCCTTGCAAAACGGCACGCAATAGCGAATGACAGGCAGGGGTTTCAAGAGGACACCTCGAAACGGATTTCAAAGAGACGGACCAGTTCGGCCACGACCTCCGACGCCTCTGAACCATGGGCCTCGATGCGGATCGTCTGCCCTGGCATGGCACCCAGGGTCATGACAGCCAAGACACTGCAAGCATCGGCGCTCCGTTCGGGCGCAATCAGGCGAACCTTGGCATCGAAGCGAGCAACAGCGGCAACAATCGAGTGACAGGGCCGGGCATGGAGTCCAGCGGGCCCGGGCACCTGGACTTCCGTCACGACCGGGCCGCCTGCGGGCGGCGAATCAGAAGTCAAGCGGTAGAAAGTTCAGCAAGCAGATCAATGATCTGGGCGGGGTTCTCCGCTTGCTTGGCAAAGGGGACAAAATCCCGGTGGTTGGCAACGCTGGCAATGCAGCGCAAAAGATCGAGGTGATCTTCGGTTTGCTCGACGGGCCTGAGCAGAGCAAAAAAGACATGGACATGTTCCCCATCCAGGGCCTGAAAATCGAGACCATTCGTGTGCACACCGACCACCATGGACACGCGATCCACGCCATCCAATTTAATGTGCGGAATGGCAACGCCCTGCTGGGCCGTGGATCCTTGAGACTCGCGTTCTGCCATAGCGTCCCGGATTTCTTGTTGACGTCCCGCGAGGGAACCTTGGCATTGAGTGAGAGCGGCCGCCAATTCAGCAAGCATGCCGTCGGAATCGGCATGATCCAGACCAAGGAGAACGGAGTCGGGAGAAAGAATGTCGGTGAAAGTCATGGGAGTAAAAACCATTGCGGACTCAATCGCCGGATCGTTTTCGCCGGCCCTTGTGGGAGTGGGTTTCCTTGAAACGAAGGAATTGCCGTTCAAGTTTCGAGGCGGCGCCATCAATGGCAGCGCGACCCTCACGGCAAGTATCGGTGGCAATAAAGGGTTCGCCACGATGGCGGTGCAAAATCAATTCGCAAATAAACTCGTCATGTTCGTGCGAAAGAATGACCTCGCCCTTGGTAAATTCTTCTCCGAAGCGCTCCACTACGGCCAATCGAGTTTCAGCGAAGGCCCTCATCGCCGACGGAATGGAAGAGCTTCGGCTGGTGACTTCAATCTGCATGGTTGGGAACGGCGGGGCGGGCAACGAGGCCACCCAAGTCAGCATAGGCCTGCGGCGGAACCCGGGAAAGGCCGGAAAATGGGTCTTTGGAGTAGCGAACCCGCCACAAGCAGAGGCCCTCCGGGGGCGCCGTCGGTCCGGCACGAGAGCGATCTTGGCCCTCAAGAACGGCAGCAATCCACTCCGGCTGCCAGCGGCCACGCCCCACCTCCAGGAGAGAACCGACCAGATTGCGCACCATGCGATAAAGGAAACCGTCTGCCTCGAATACAAACAGGATTCCTTCCCGGATGGGCCGAATGTGAATCGTGCTCAACTGGCGCACCGAGTTTCGGGTGCTGCGGCAGGCGGCAGCAAAAGCCGAAAAATCGTGGCGGCCGTGCAGGTGGTCGGCGCCCCTGCGCATGGCGGCGAGATCCAGGGTCGTGGCCCGGACCCAAGTGGCGAAATCGGCCACCAGCACGGGACGAGTTCGGCCCAGAGCCACGCGATACACATAGCGCTTGGATCGAGCACTGGCCCGGGCATGAAAATCGGAGTCCACCCGAGCGGTTTGACGCACCACAATGTCCGACGGCAGATAAGCATTCAAGGCCCCCGCAATTTTTTCGACGGGAAACGAGCCTGACACGGAAAGGTGCACGACTTGACGCAGGGCATGAACGCCGGCGTCGGTTCTCCCACTGCCGTGCATCACGACTCGCTCGCCC
>CAYXFZ010000009.1:0-30183 GCA_964464385.1 uncultured Planctomycetales bacterium | reverse complement strand
CAAGCGAGTTCCAATGCTTCTTGCACCGTGGGAAAGCCAGGCTGCCGCTGAAAACCGTGCAACTCGGTACCCCGGTAGGCCACTTCCAACGCCACACGACAGGCTTGGGTCACGATTCGCTTGTGGGCTTCATCGCCCACGGCCGGCGCTCCCGAATGGCCTCGGCCAAAATTCCGCCGTGGAGATATTCCAAGCGGGTGCCAATTGGGACCCCCCGCGCCAAGCGAGTCAAGGGAACGGACAAACCGTCCAGGGCCTCAGCCACCAACAGTGCGGCACCTTCCCCCCCGCGAGCGGGGGCCCTTGCCACCACAACTTCTGGGACGGCACCCGATTCCACGCGGTTCCGCAAGGAGGTCCGGGCCCGAGCGTCCGGTTCGGCCCCTTCTCGGGGAGAAAAGCCCTCCATCAACACGTGGTAGAGGCCCTGATGGGCCTGAGCCGCTTCCAATTTTTCAACTTCGCGGGGCCCCTCGACCACGAAGAGCAAACTGGGGTCTCGATCCTGGTCGGCGCAAATCCGGCACGGGGAGCGGAGCGTAATGTTGCCGCAAACTTCACAACGCAGGGTTTCCATGCGGGCATCCCGCAAGGCAACGGCCAAATCCGCGACATCCTCCGGCGAAGTGCGCAACACGTGCAAGGCCAGGCGTTCGGCACTGCGAGCGCCAACTCCGGGGAACTTTTCAAAGGCCCGAACCAACCTCTCCAAGGGCTCGGGAAAGGCCACTTCGCTTACATCATGCCTGGTAGGCCCAGGCCCCCTGTCATATCTCCCATTTCTTTTTCAACCGCATGGGCAGCCTGCTGCAGGGCCTCGCCGACGGCCGTCAGGGGAAATTTTGAGCTCCAAGAGTTGACGGTCGCCGTTGACGACCGCAAACACGGCATCACCGCCAGCGCGAGCCTCGAAACGACGCTTGCCCAAATCCTCGCGCAAGTCAGCCATGCGCCGCTGCATCTGCTGAGCTTGGCGAAGGAGACCCCCGAGATCACCGAGACTTCCGGCCATGGCAATAGTTTACGAGTTTTCTTCGCGGGCTCCGAAGAGAGATCGCAGTTGATCCGCCACCGGATCGGCGGCGGGAGGATCCTCGCGAGTGACCTGAATTTCCCATTGGGGGGGAGATTTTGGCAAGGAGGAGAGAAAGGAGGCGGTCGTGGGATCGTCCAAGAGGGATTGTTCACTCTTGGACACTTGGCCCAAGCGGATGGAAACCCGCTCGGGATCAACGGTGCCCTCCAAGAGACGGGAGGTCAAGAGTTGTCCCAAGGTGGGACGGCCCAGGGTCACCCGTTTCAGCAGGGCATCCAAGGTTGGCAACTTGCTCCCTTCGGCTGGGGAAGGGTCGTGGGTGGAAGAAACTCTTTCTACCGGTGCCTCCGCTGGCACCTCGGGTTTGGCCGGAGTCGCGGGTTTGTCCGGGGCGACGGATGGTGTTGGAACGGCCGCGGCCACCACCCCGGAACGCATTTCCTCCATCAACCCTGACAAGGTCGCCACCTTGCCCAGCGAACCGGCGCGGAGCAGGGTCCATTCGACCAGAGCCCGGGCGGCCAGAGGAGCCTGCCGGATCCGGCGCTCCAAGGAAAAGAGCATGCCCAAAAGGGATTCGAGGCGCTCGCGGCCAAGACGTCGGGCCAAGTCCAGGGTCCGAGTGCGCCTTTCCTTGGCGGGGGTCACGCCCAAGGAATCCTCTCCTAAGAGAGCAATGTGCAGAAGATCGCGGACGGCCTCCGTCACTTGCGAAACAAACTCGTGTTCGGTCCCGCCCCGCTCCAAAAAGACAGTAATGGCCCGCAGGATGGCGGGCCCATCATCGGCCTCCACGGCGTCCAACAAATCCAACCAGCGCTCGGGGCGAGCTAGGCCAGCGACCTGTTCCAGGTCTTCGAGGGTCGGGGCGGCAGTGGCCGAGGCCAACAATTGGTCCAGGATGGATTCGGCATCCCGCAATCCCCCACGACACCCAGCGGCTACGGCCGCTAAAACTTCGTCGGCGACCTCGACCTTTTCGGCCTGACACACCCGACGCAACTTGTCGGCGACATCTTGTTCGCGCAAGCGCCGAAACTCCAAAGTTTGGCAACGAGAAACAATCGTTTCAGGAATCTTGTGGGGATCGGTCGTGGCAAAGATAAAAATGGCGTGATCTGGCGGCTCTTCCAAGGTCTTCAATAGGGCATCAAAGGCCGGCCCGGATAATCGCTGCACTTCGTCAATGACGTAAAACTTGCGGCGATCCCGCATGGGGCGAAAGTGGACCCGCTCGCGAAGACCGCGCACATCCTCAACACCATTGTTGCTCGCACCGTCAATTTCAATGACATCCATGTCCGAACCGGCCTCAATCTCGCGGCATGGGTAACACTCCAAGCACGGAGTGGACGTCGGGCCCCGTTCACAATTCACGGACTTTGCGAGAATGCGGGCGGTACTGGTCTTGCCAACGCCGCGCGGACCAATCAAGAGATAGGCTTGGCCCAGACGCTTCTTGGCAATGGCACCCGTGAGAGCATTTACGACATGCTCCTGACCCACTACTTCGGCAAAAGTGCGGGGACGGTATTTGCGCGCAAGAACCCGATAGGACATGGCAGACGCAGGATAGCAGGAACATGGGCGAGGTCGGAGGCCCGGACACCGATATGCCCGAACAACAGGACTTAGGGCTGCTCCGTTCCCGGCCTGACCCGGTTCGCCCCGTGTTCGCCATACCGGGCCGGACCGCCGACCCCACCCACGATCTCGATGGCGGAGAGGGTGGGATTCGAACCCACGGTGCCTTGCGACACACACGCTTTCCAAGCGTGCTCCTTCGGCCACTCGGACACCTCTCCTGAAACCGAAATGAACGAACCCCTGGAGACCCAAGGGTGGCGGAGAGGGTGGGATTCGAACCCACGGTGGCCAGAGGCCACACTGGTTTTCGAAACCAGCCCGTTCGGCCAGCTCCGGCACCTCTCCGGGCCGGGAATCATACTCCTCTCCCCCGAAAACAAGACTGAGAAACACAACCGAGAAACTGGCCAGTTTCCAGGTCGGGGGATCGGGGGGGTCTGGAGAGGCCTTGGGGGTTTCCGGGGATTATCCCCGGCGGTTACGAAAGAAGGTCTGCAGGAGTTCGGCAGATTCCTGGGCTCGAATGCCCCCGATATGCTCCACCTTGTGATTGATTCCAGGCAGATCAAAAAGGGTCGCTAAGGAAACCACACCGCCAAATTTGGGGTCAGCCGCGCCCCAGATCACCCGTCGAACCCGCGCATGGATCAGAGCGCCAGCACACTGCAGGCAGGGCTCCAGGGTGCACCACACCTCCGCTCCCAGCAAGCGTTTCTCCCCCGCCGTGGCAAAGGCCTGGGTCAGGGCCACCATCTCGGCATGGGCCGTGGAATCCTTGAGTTGCTCCACCTGGTTCCAACCCCGGCCCAAAATTCGACCGTCCCGGACCACGAGGGCCCCCACCGGAACCTCTCCGTCCTCGGCCGCAAACTGGGCCAAGGCAAGGCCCCGATCCATGACGAGCAGGTCACGCTCGGCCGGATCCGCCGGTTCACCCAGGGGGAAGAGCAGAGTCATAAAAAATGGTGCGCCTGGGAGGATTCGAACCCCCAACCTTCTGATCCGTAGTCAGATGCTCTATCCAGTTGAGCCACAGGCGCGACCGAGCGCGGTATTGCACCGTGGCCAGGCCCGGCCGTCAAGCATTCGGGGACAGGAGTCCGTAGGACCGCGCCGTTTCGACCAAGCCTTCGTCGAGGCCGATCTTTGCCCGCCAGCCAAGCGCCCCCTCCGCAGCTGCGGGGTCACAAACCCAGGAACCCGCCGTCGCTTCACGGATCTTGTCGACGCTGAACGAGGGAGGCCAACCCGTGCAGACACGCATGGGCGCAAGAGCGGCCGCGGCCCCGCGGAGGAACCACGGGGCAAGAGGAAGACAGTGCGCGGACCGACCTAGGGCTTGCCCAATGCGGGCCGGAAACTGGGCAAGCGGCACCACCTCGGGTCCGGCCACGTGATGAATGGAATTGGCAGTTCCTGAATCCAACGTGGCCAACATGGCCCCCACGAGGTCATCCACGTGAATGAAGGAAAGAGCGGCTGAGGGAAGGGCCGGGATGGGACAGGGAAGGCCACGACGCACCAGCTGGAACCAGGGCAAGAGGGCCCGATCACCCGGCCCATAGACCGTCGGAGGGCGCAGGATGGTGACGCGCCCAGGGAAATCCTGTTGGGCAACTTCTTCCCCTGCCAACTTGCTGCGACCATAGAGACTGACGGGTGTTGGCGGAGTGGTATCCAGTACCGGGTTGCCGGGACCCGTGGCCGCAATGCTAGATACCTGGATCCAAGCGGCCTCGGGACAAGACTTGGCACAGGCTCGAGCGAGGGCCCGAGTGCCATCCCGGTTCACCTTCATAAATTCCCCCCTGCGGCGAGGAAAGAGGGCACCCGCCAAGTGCAATATCCCACCGATCCCCTCACCCAAACCCGGAGAGAGTGGGGTCCCATCCAAGTGCCCGTGGACCACCTCGACCCGGGAATCGCGTGGAAGGCGAGAGGAATCCCGCACCAGTAAGCGCAAAAAGTGCCCGGAATCCGCCAAGCGGGCCACCAGGCGGCTCCCAACAAAGCCCGTCGCACCCGTGATGAGGATCTTCATCTCTGGGAAGTCTAAGCTCCCAAACTCTGGACTGAATCCCTTCCAAGAGGGATAATAGAGTGGATGAAGAGTGATCTCTTTAGCAAATGCCATCCTCCACAGGATTACACCCTATTGCAGGACGCGGGGATCTATCCCTATTTCCAGGCCATTGAGGCCGCCGAGGGTCCGGATGTTGTCCTTCAGGGGAAACGAAAAATGATGGCGGGCTCCAACAATTACCTTGGCCTGACCCACCACCCCGAGGTTCTGCAGGCCGCAACGGAGGCCCTTCAAAAATTTGGCTCCGGTTGCACCGGTTCCCGTTTTCTCAATGGCACCTTGGAACTGCATGAAGAATTGGAAGCTCGTCTTGCCACCTTCTTGCGCAAAGAGGCCGCGCTTGTTTTCTCCACAGGATTTCAAACTTGCCTCGGTGTCATTACGGCCCTGGCCCAGCGCAAGGATCTCATCCTATGCGACCGCGAAAACCACGCCTCGATCCTGGACGCATGCCGACTTTCTTTTGCGGATGTCGCAAAATTTCCGCACTCGGACATGGCGGCCCTTCGTAACCGCTTGGAACAAACGGAGGGTCGCCCCACCCTCCTGGTGGTGGATGGCTTGTTTTCCATGTTGGGCGACCTAGCTCCCTTGCCCGAGATGGTGTCCATGGCTCAGGAATTTGGCACTCGGATCCTGGTGGATGACGCCCATGGCTTTGGTGTCCTGGGCAAACGCGGGGCAGGCACGGCCGAACACTTTGACCTGGAAGAGGAAACGGACCTCATCATGGGCACTTTCTCCAAGTCCATGGCCGGGATTGGCGGCTACTGCGCCGGGCCTCGCGAAGTCATCGAGTTCGTTCGGCATCGCGCCCGCACCATGATGTTTTCGGCCTCGATCCCCCCCGCGGTCTGTGCGGCTTCTCTGACGGCACTGCGGATTTTTGAGACCGAGCCGGAGAGGCGCCAACGCGTCCTTTCCCTGGCCGACCAGGCCCGCGCCGGGCTCCAGGCCCTCGGTTTCAACACCGGCCCGGCCCAGTTGGGTCCCATCGTGCCGATCATTCTGGGCAAACGGGAGCACA
Organism: uncultured Planctomycetales bacterium; assembly: GCA_964464385.1. GTDB lineage: Bacteria > Planctomycetota > UBA1135 > UBA1135 > UBA1135 > CAYXFZ01. The sequence continues at coordinate 24,450 of CAYXFZ010000009.1, read as the reverse complement.
CCTTCCACTCTTGGCAGTTCTTGATGGACGCTGGCGTTTTCGTCAATCCCATCACGAGTCCGGCCGTCCCTGTCGGCTCGGACCTCTTGCGCTGTTCCTTCATGGCCTCCCATACCGACGATCACATGGCCTCCTTCCTGGAGGCCTTTGCCGCCCTCGCCGACAAGTTGAGCTTGGCCCCGGCGGCCTCCCCTCTGCGCTAAGGCAATATCGTCCGACCGAGGAGTAGGATGGGGGTCCTCCCCATGGAACCCTTCGTCCACCTCCACGTTCACACCGAATATTCGCTGCTCGACGGTGCCAACCGTATCCCCTCGTTGGTCCAAGCAGCGGTTCGCGACGGACACGAGGCCTTGGCCATTACCGATCACGGCAACCTGTTTGGTGCCATTGACTTTTACAAAGAGTGCCGCCAGGCTGGGATCAAACCCTTGCTGGGTTGCGAGGTTTATGTTGCCCAAGTATCGCGCCTGCAACGCCACCACAAGCTCGAGAATCCTTACACCCACCTGACTCTTTTGGCGCGGGACGATCGGGGCTGGAAGAACCTCATGGAACTCGCCACGATTGCCCACTTGGAGGGTCAACACTTTCGACCGCGTGTGGACTTTGAGGTGCTCGCTCAACACGCAAGCGGCATCACTTGTCTGTCCGGTTGCATGTCCGGTCCAGTCAATCGGCGGCTTCGGGATGGCGATGAAGAGGGCGCTCTCGAGATGGCCGGCAATCTTCAGGAAATGTATGGCCAAGACCATTTTTTCTTGGAGATCATGCGCAATGGAATGCAAGAGCAGGATCTCTTGACCGAAGGCATGATGCGGCTGGCTCCACGCATGAATGCGCCGATCATTGCCACCAATGACATCCACTATTTGCGCCACGAAGATTGCAATGTGCAGGATGCTCTGCTTTGTTTGCACCAAAACAAACGAATTGACGATCCCAATCGTTGGCGCATGAATACCGACACTCTTTTCTTCCGCACGCGCGAGGAAATGAATCTCTTGTTTGGGGATCTACCCGAAGCCTTGAGCAATACCTTGACGGTGGCCGAACAAACCCAGGTCGAGGTCGAGTTGGGACGCCACCGCCTGCCGGTATTTGTCCCCGAGAACGGCCAATCGGCCGATGACCTCTTTAGCCAATTGTGCTTGCAGGGCCTTGACGAGCTCTTGCCGGGTGCCGACGCGAGGGCCCGAAAACGCTTGGACTACGAGATGGGAGTCATTCGGGACATGGGCTTCGTTTCCTACTTTCTCATTGTTTGGGATCTGGTCCGGCATGCCCAATCGCAGGGCATCCCGGTCGGACCGGGCCGGGGATCGGCGGCAGGCTCCTTGGCTGCTTATGTGCTCGGGATTACGCGGATCGATCCTCTCAAACACGATCTTCTGTTTGAGCGATTTCTCAACCCATCCCGAGTCTCGATGCCGGATATTGACATCGACTTTTGCAAGGCACGGAGGGACGAAATGATTCGTTATGTCCGCCATCGCTATGGCGACGAAAATGTTTGTCAGATCATCACCTTCGGCCGCCTCAAGGCCAAGAACGCCCTGCGGGATATGGCCCGCGTTTTGGACATTCCTCTCAAGGATGCGGACCGTGCCGCCAAAAAGATTCCGGATGGCCCGGGTGTTGTCCTGGCCAAATCCATGGAAAGTGTCACGGAACTCCAAGAGCAAGCGCTGGAATCGGAAAGAAACCAAAAATGGTTTGATTTGGCCCTTTCCGTCGAGGGATTTGCGCGCAATGCCGGCGTGCACGCTGCCGGGGTCATCATCGCCAACCAACCCTTGCGGGAAATCATTCCGCTCTCCCGGCAAAAAGATGCCATCACGACGCAATGGGATATGAAAATTTGCGAGGAGTTCGGTCTCCTTAAGATGGACTTCCTGGGATTGCGGACACTCACCATCTTGCACGATGCCGTGGCCCTCGTGGCGAAGAAGGAGGGCTCCGGTCCCGACCTGAACGCATTGGACACTGATGACCCGGAGGTGTGGACCCTGCTCCAGTCGGCGGAGACCGAGGGAATCTTCCAATTGGAATCTTCCGGGATGCGGCGTCTCCTGACGCAACTCAAACCCGATTGCTTCGATGACCTGGTCGCGGTCTTGGCCCTGTATCGGCCGGGCCCCTTGCGTTCCGGTCTGCATGAGTCGTTCACCCGCCGCAAGCATGGCCAGGAAAAGGTGACTTATGCACACCCTCTCCTGGAAGAAATTCTGAAGGAGACCTATGGCGTACTGATTTATCAGGAACAGATCATGCGGGTGGCTCAGCGCTTGGGAGGATTTGGTCTGGATGAAGCCGACATTTTCCGCAAGGCCATGGGCAAAAAGATCAAGGCCTTGATGGATCCCTTTGAGGCCCCCTTCCTGAACGGGGCAAAGGAGAGGGATGTTCCCGAGGCCGTTGCCTTGGAAATTTGGGCCATGATGGTCCAATTTGCCAAGTATGGCTTCAACAAGAGCCACTCCACTGCCTATGCCCGCATCACTTACGAAGCGGCTTGGTTAAAGGTGCACTACCGGGCCGAATTTTTTGCCTCTTCCATGACCCACGAGGCCTTCGACTCGGACAAGTTGCGGGTCTTGGTCGAGGACGCTCGCCACCATGGCATTCAAATTCTCCCTCCTTGTGCCCTCGCCAGTGGCTCCTCCTTCCTCGTCGAGAGTCCGCAAGCGATTCGCTACGGATTGGCTGCCATCAAGGGGGTCGGAGAGGGTGCCGCCGAGGTCATGACTCAAATTCGTTCCGCCACAGATGCCCAGCCCTGGAAATCTGCGGATGATTTCCTTGTGGACGCCGTTGCCGAGGGATTGACCAAAACTGCCCTGGAGGGCCTAGCCAAAGCGGGTGGCTTGGACTGTTTCGGAGAAAGCCGAATTTCCCTTCTGGAGCATCTGGAGGATTCCCTCCGTGGCGCCCAAACGCGCGCCAAGGATCGCGCCAAGGGTCAAGATCTTCTCTTTGCAACGGCTGCTCCACCCCAAGAGACCAAGATACAACGGGCTGAGAGCGCGGCAGATCAGCGCCTTGCATTGGCCATGGAAAAGGAGGCCCTGGGCCTCTACTTGACCCACCACCCCCTCGATCCATGGCGCGAGATCCTTCCCGGGATCTCCCCTTGGAATTCCCGCACGGTCAGCCATTTACCGGATCGTTCCCTTGTCGTTTTGCCCGGTGTGGCCTCGACCGTGGACATTCGCCCAACCCGCAAAAACCCGGCCAACAAATACGCCCGCTTCCGCATTGAGGATTTGCACGGCTCCGTGGCTGCCCTAGCCTTTCCTTCCGTGCTGGAAGAATATGGCGACTATGTATGCGAAGATGTTGTGGGCTTGTTCCATGGGACCTTGGATGCCTCTGGCGAATCACCCACCTTGCTCCTGGATAAGGTGGAAATCCTAAATCAGCCGGATTCCATTCAACTCCATGGGATCCTGGAGCTCAGAATCCTCCCTAATCCCACGAACTTGGGCGCCTTGAAGGACCTCCTGGAATCCCATCCTGGGAAGAGTCGGGTTCGTTTTCACTACCCAGATTCCAAAGGTGAAGAAAAGGTCATGCGCTCGGACCCGGGATCCAACGTGAAATTGGGCGCCCCCCTACTCCATGAACTCCGCAATATCTTGGGAGATGACGCCGTTTGGGTCACCCCGGAGAGGGCCGGACTGCCAAAAGCTGCCCCGCCACGTCGGCGCTTCGCTCAGTCCTGAGAGGCGGCGTCTTCCACCACCGGCTCGGAATCGGCGTCCGAGGAGCGCACGACAAACTCAAAAATGGCGCGATCCGCTTTGTCACCCAGACGCGGCTTGGCCAGACGTAAAATCCGTGTGTAACCACCGGGACGATCCTGAAAACGGGGTCCGATGACATCGAACAACTTTTTCACGGCATCCCGTTGGTTGCCCAAAATGGCCAAGGCACGACGGTAGTTATGCAGGTTCTTTTCCCTGGCCAAGGAAACCAATTTCTCCACATAGGATCGGTGGGCCTTGGCCTTGACCAAGGTCGTCTCAATCCGTTCGTGCTCGATCAAAGAACAGGCCAAATTTCGAGCCAAAGCACGCCGATGGGAAGTGCTCCGAGAAAGTTTTTTGGTTTTTACGCGATGGCGCATGGGAATTCTCAGTTTACGACGCCAGGCTCATCCACGGTCATGCCAATGACAAGATCCATTTCAGACAACTTCTTTTCAATCTCCGTGAGGACTGTTTGGCCCAAGTTTTTGATTTCCAGAAGGGCTTCGGGAGTGCTGCAGACCAGATCCCGAATGGTGGCTATGGATGAAGTGTCCAGACAATTGCGGGCTCGGGTGGACAGTTCCAGTTTCTCGATGGGCTGATCCATCACGGCACCCATACGCTCCTTGCGCCGCTCGGCGGCAGCGTCCAGGGCCTGGACTTCATCCGCAACGGGCACGCCATGTGCGGGTTGGGTAAATTGAACGAAGGGGTTCAAGTGCTTGCGATAGATCTTTGCCGCCTCCACGAGGGCCATTTCAGGACGGACTGTGCCATCCGTCCAGATCTCCAGGGAAAGGCGGTCGTAGTTGGTGAATTTGCCAACTCGAGTCGCTTCCACGGCATAACGCACCCGACGAACGGGGCTGAAGCCGGCATCCAAGGGCACTAAACCCACTTCCTCCATGGCCTCGCCAGTTTCGTCGGCGGGCACGAAACCACGCCCACGACGAACCGTCAATTCCGCTTTGAAGGAAACTCCCGAGCCCGTAATGGTGCAGAGCACCAACTCTGGATTGATGATGGTGACGCCTGTGGGGCATTCCACATCGGCACCCGTCACATCGCCTTCACTATTTTTCTCAATGCTTAGGGTCACCGGGGCCTCGCCTTCGACCTGCACAAGGAGTTTCTTCAGTGCCAGCACAAAGTCGGTGACATCCTGAAGAATGCCATCGATGGATTTGAATTCGTGCTCAACCCCATCGATACGAACGCCGGTGATGGCCGTTCCTTCGATGGAACCCAGCAGAACTCGGCGCAAGCCGTTTCCAATCGTGTGGCCAAACCCTCGTTCAAAAGGTTCGACGGAGAAGTGACCGTAATCATCGGTCGCTGTTTCCGCGTCCAAGCGGACGGCGGAGGGAAGTTCAAAGTCACGCCAGCGAATTCGCATCTTGATCTACCTAAGGGGTTACTTCGAGCAAAGCTCGACGATGAATTGTTCCTGAATGTCCTGAAAGCGAATGTCCTCACGAGTAGGAACATGGGCAATTTTGACGGCGGGAGTGCCCGCCTCGACCTGGAGCCAGCCGGGGGCCGTCTTGTCGGCGTTGAGAGTGAGGCAATCCAAGGCTCTCTTTTTGGATTTCTCCTTTTCGCATGGGGCAATGACATCCCCGGGCCGAACCAAATAACTGCAGATGTCCACTTTGCGGCCGTTGACCGTAAAGTGACCATGGTTGATCATTTGCCGAGCATGAAAACGCGACAAGGCCATGCCGGAAGCGTCCACGACATTGTCCAAACGACGCTCCAACAAAGACAGCAAATTGGTGCCCGTGTTGCCACGCATGCGCTCGGCCATCTGGAAGTAGCGTTTGAATTGGCGTTCCATAACGCCAAAGATGCGCTTGACCTTTTGCTTTTCTCGCAAGTGCACGCCGTAGTCAGAAAGGCGACGCGTGCGGGCCCGGACATTCATGCCGGGGGGAATGTTGCGACGGTCAACGGCACATTTGTCCGTTTCACAGCGCCTCCCCTTGAGGAAAAGTTTGTGCCCCTCGCGGCGGCAAAGGCGACAGACGTTGGCAGTGTATCGGGCCATGGATCAGACTCGGCGTTTCTTGGGGGGACGGCAACCGTTGTGCGGGATCGGAGTCACGTCCTCAATGGAAACCACGCGAAGACCACCTTGAGCAAGACCGCGAATGGCACTTTCGCGGCCGGAGCCCGCACCCTTGACTCGGACCTGAACTTCGCGAAGACCCTGTTTGTAGGCCGATTCCGCAACTTTTCGAGCAGCCGCTTGGGCCGCAAAGGGTGTGGACTTTCGAGACCCCTTGTAACCTACGGTGCCGGCAGATCCCCAGGCAATAGTATTGCCCTGGGTATCGGCCAGAGTGGTCAAGGTGTTGTTGAAAGTCGAACGGACGTGGGCAACCCCACGAGCCCCGACGCGGCGGGACTTTTTCTTGGAGGATTTGGCGGCACTCATGTGGGTATGCGGGAATCCAGAATTACTTCATGGCTTTGACCGATTTTTTGCCGGCCACGGTCTTTTTGGGCCCCTTCCGGGAGCGACTGTTGGTTCGAGTTCGTTGACCACGGACTGGCAGGCCACGCCGATGGCGAAGACCGCGGTAGCAGCCAATGTCCCGGAGGCGGTTGATGTCCTGAGTCCGTTGCCGGCGCAGGGCGCCCTCTACGGTGCAGTTGGCCTCAAGGTGAGAGGCGATGGATCCGAGTTCCTCGTCGGTGAGGTCCTTGGCGAGCTTGTCCTGATCGAGACCAAGAGCGGAGCAAGTGGCTGCGGCCGTCGTCGGGCCGACACCATAGATGTAGGTCAGCGCGATGACGGTGCGCTTGGCATCAGGGATTTCTACTCCTACGAGGCGAGGCATAGTTCAGGATCAGCCTTGACGCTGTTTATGACGGGGATCGCGACTGCAAATCACGCGCACCTTTCCATGGCGACGGATGATTTTGCAACATTCGCAAAGACGAGTAACGCTGGCGCGGACTTTCATTGAATTTAGCGACGACGGCGGCGGCGGCGGCGGCGCGAAGGTGGAGCCCCACCGGAAGCGCGACGCACTCCGCGGTAAACAATTCGGCATCGGTCCAAATCGTAAGGGGACATTTCGACGGTGATGGTGTCTCCGGGTGTGATGCGGATGTACTTCAAGAGCATGCGGCCGGAAAGGTGAGCATTGACTTCATGACCATTTTCAAGTTCGACCAGGAACATTGTGTTGGGGAGAGATTCCCGCACAACGGCCTGAACGGTGATGGGTTCTTCCTTGGCCAAGGAGTCAGTTTTGTTCGGTAGGGGTAAGAGTTGCCCGCACGGCGGCAACCGTATCGGCTTGAATGGAAGGAATGTCACGCTCCCCATCAATCTCGACCAAGATCCCAAGATCCCGGTACAAATCGATGAGAGGCGCGGTGCTCTCCTGGTAAACAGAGAGGCGATGACGGGCGACCTCGAGGGTGTCATCTGCCCGGCCACGACCGAGCAATCGACCCACGAGCTCGTCGTCGGAAGCCGTGAAGTATAGCGCCAATTGAATTCCCTGCCCAGCTGGGTGTTCGGCCAGGGCCCTGGCCTGAAAGAGAGTCCGAGGAAAGCCATCCAAGAGAATGACCTCATCCTCCGTGCCCTCCAGACGGCCAGCCACCACTTCGACCATGAGGTCATCGGGCACCAGATCACCCTGACTCATGAAGGAGTCCGCACGATTACCTAGATCTGTCTTGCCTGCCACCTCCTTGCGCAAGATTTCGCCGGTGGAAAGATGCGTCCAGCCCAAGGTTTCCGCCGCCATTTGAGCCTGCGTCCCCTTGCCCACGCCTGGTGCGCCCAAAAGAACGACGATCATCCGCCCTTCCTCCGGGTCCAGCCGGAGCCACCCGATTTCATGAAGCCATCGTAATTCCGCATCATGAGATGGGCATTCAGCTTATCCACGATGTCCAGGGCCACGCCGACAACAATGAGTATGGAAGTGCCGCCCAGGAAATAACTGATCATCAGCGGGACGTGCAAACTGGAGGTCACCATCGTCGGAATCACGGCAATGATGGCCAGGAAACCGGCGCCTGCAAGAGTGATTCGATCCAAGACGAAACTGAGATGCTCCGCCGTATTCTTGCCTGGTCGGATGCCGGGAATGAAGGAACCGTGCTCCTTCAGATTGTTGGCGATCTCCTCGGGCTGGAACATGAGTCGAACCCAGAAAAAGGAGAAGAAGAAAATCAAGGAAGCGTAAAGAGTAATGTAAACGAACCCAGCATTTTGGAAGATGTCACGCAGCCAACTCAGGCCAGGGACCGAGCCCAAAACATTGGGCACAATGAAGAGCGCCGAAGCGAAAATAATGGGCATCACTCCGGCCTGATTGACCTTCAGGGGAAGATAGTGCCGAGCTCCACCCATGACCTTGCGGCCGCGAGTCAACTTGGCCTGTTGAATGGGAATGCGGCGCTGACCGCGTGTGATGTAAACCACGACCAGCACAGTTCCAATCCACATGGAGCCAATGGTCACGGCCATTTGGTGGGCATTCTCCGAAACGGCCAAAAAGGCCTCCAGGGCGGCTGGAATTTCCGAAATGATGCCACACATGATGATCACGGAAATTCCATTTCCCAGACCGTGTTCGGAGATTTGCTCTCCCACCCACATAATGAACATCGTTCCCGCAGTCAGAGACAAAATGACGGTCAAACCATAAAAAGCTGAGGTCTCGCCGACTACCAATCCATATTGCGGATTGAGGATCACCCCGGAAAGGATGAAGAAGGCTTGCAGAATACAAATGGCAATCGTCGAAAGCCGAGTGTATTGGGCAATTTTCTTCTGACCGGCAGCTCCTTCCTTGGAAAGGGCCTCAAGAGTGGGAACCACTTTAGTCAAGAGGCTGAAAATGATGCTCGCCGAAATGTAGGGCATCACGCCCAAGGAGAACAAGGAGGCACTGCCAATTCCGGCCCCCGTAAAGGCGTTCATGATGCCGAACAAACCACCCAGAGAAGATCCGGCAATCTTTTCGGAAGCAGTCTTGATGACATCCAGGTTGACACCGGGAAGGGGAATCTGAAAACCCAATCGATACACGAACAATAGGCCGAAGGAAATCAAAATCCTTCGCCGCAATTCGGGCACACGGAACAAGGCCAGGAATTGTTCCATGTATGAATTAGTCGAGCGTGACCACGGAACCGCCAGCTGTTTCGATCTTTTCGCGGGCACTGCCACTAAAGGCATGAGCTTGAACGGTCAGTTTGTGCGTCAACTCCCCATGACCGAGAACCTTCAGTTGCTTGCCAGAACGACGAGTCAAGCCCTTCTCCAAGACGGTAGCCAGAGTGACCTCGTCCCCATCCTCAAAGGCGTCCAACTGGGCAACATTCACAACGGTGTAGGTTTTCTTAAACCGAGCATTGGTGAAACCACGCTTGGGAATGCGGCGGTAAAGGGGCATTTGCCCACCTTCAAAACCGATCCGAGTGTTGTCACCAGAACGGGAGCGTTGGCCCTTGTGGCCCCGGCCGGCCGTTTTGCCTGTGCCGGAACCCACACCCCGACCAACCCGCTTCTTGGGCCGGTAGGGATTGCCCTTGGCAGTTACGTCATGAACTTGCATCAGGATTCAACTCCTCGCTGTTCAGCGATTTGATCCTTGGTGCGCAAAGTAGCCAGCCCGGCAACCGTGGCCTTGACCAAGTTGATCGGGTTGGTCGAACCATAGGCCTTCGTCAGGACATCCTTGACGCCAGCGAGTTCGAGTACTGCGCGCACGGTGCCGCCAGCAATAATTCCAGTTCCTGCGGCCGCTGGGATAATGCGGACCTTGGAAGCGCAAAACGTGCCCTCGACTTGGTGGGGCACAGTTGTGCCGACGCGTGGCACCCGAATGAGGTGCTTGCGCCCGTCCTTGAAGGCCTTCTGCATGGCAGCGGGAATTTCTTTGGCCTTGCCAAACCCGTAACCTACGACTCCATCCTGGTTCCCGACCACAGTCAGGGCAGAAAAGGAGAACCGACGACCGCCCTTGACGACCTTAGCAGTGCGGTTGATTTTCAAGCGTTCTTCCTTGAGTTCGCCGAGGCGGTCCGCTTCGACACGATCCAAGAATTCAATGTTTTCGCGACTTTTTCCCATGTCAGAATTTCAATCCGCCAGCGCGGGCGGCTTCAGCCAAGGCCTTAACGCGGCCATGAAAAAGGAAACGACCACGATCAAAAGCGACAGAGTCCACGCCGGCGGCAAGAGCTCTTTCGGCAATGGCAGCGCCAACGATGGCAGCCTTTTCGGATTTGGTCTTTCCGGAGAATGAGTCGCCCTGGCCCTTTTCAAAGTCACTGGCGGAGGCCAAGGTGCGGCCGAGCGTGTCGTCAATCAACTGCACGGAGATGCGTTTATGACTACGAGAAACGGAAAGCCGAGGGCGGCTGGAGACGGCCCGTAGGCGACGTCGAATGCCCAAAGTCTTGCGGCGGCGTTGCCGCCATTTTTTCTTTTGTTGGAGGTGATCCATGAAATCAACTCAGGCTCTTGCCAACCTTGCGGCGGACGAATTCACCCGCGTAGCGGACGCCCTTGCCCTTGTAGGGCTCGGGAGGACGGGATCGGCGAATGCTGGCGGCAAGCTGGCCCACGGCCTGCTTGTCGGCTCCACTCACCGTGATTTTGGTTTGCGAATCCAAGGTAATGGAAACGCCTGAAGGAGGATCAAAATGAATCGGATGGCAAAAGCCAATTTCCAAATCGATCCCTTGGCCAGCGGGCTTTGCCCCCCAGCCGGTACCGATAATCTCCAGGCTCTTGGAGAAACCCTCGGTCACGCCCTCGACCATGTTGGCTAAATGAGCGCGGACGAGGCCATGACGGGCAGAAGCCTCCTTTTCCGAACCCTTGCCGGTCTGTACCACCGTGGCAACTCCGTCTGCCACCTCGACGGTAACTTCAGGAAGGAGAGGGAAACTGAGTTCGCCCTTGGGTCCTTTGACCCCCACCTCCGTGGGGTTCACCGTGACGGTGACACCGGACGGAAAGGAAACAGGTTGGCGGCCGATGCGGGACATCTCAGAAAATGGAGCAGAGGACTTCTCCACCCACCCCGAGCTCGGCGGCCTTGCGGCCACTCAAAACACCAGAGGAGGTCGAGATCAAGGTGATTCCGAGTCCATTTCGAATCTCGGGAAGGTCGTTGGCAGCAGAATAAATCCGACACCCGGGCTTGGAAATGCGCTTCAAATCAGCAATGGCATTGCGGCCATCTTCATCGTATTTCAAGGTCAAGCGAAGGGCAGAAAAGCCGCGATCGTCCTGGATAGTTTCCACGTCGGCGAGATAGCCCTCGTCCTTGAGAATCAGGGCCACGGAGCTCTTCATTTTAGAGGAAGGGATATCAATAGTTTGCCGACGCACCAGAATTCCGTTGCGAATTCGGGTCAACATGTCAGCCAAAGGATCGGTCATCGTCATGAGGATTGCGCCAGGTAAATTACCAAGAAGACTTGCGAACTCCAGGGAGTTCGCCTCGATGAGCCAAGCGCCGGAGCACTAGGCGGGAAACGCCAAAGCGGCGGTAGTAACCACGGGGGCGACCCGTGATCGCACAGCGATTGCGGCTTCGAACCGGACTGGCATCGCGCGGCATGGCGTGAATCTTCCGGTAAGCCTCTTGCTTCTCCTCGAGGCTGGCCTCGGGATCGCGGGTGATTTTCAGCAAAACGGCCCGCCGCTCCGCATATTGGGCAATGAGCTGACGTCGGCGGATTTCCCGATTGGTAACGCTGGTCTTGGCCATCTCAGTTATCGTCCTCCTGGCGACGGAACGGGAAAGAGAAACAATCGAGCAAGGCCCGGGCTTCTTCATCAGTGCGAGCATTCGTGACCACGGTCACGTTCATGCCCTGAGTGTGCTCGACCTTGTCCAGGTCAATCTCGGGAAAGAGGGCCTGCTCGGTCAACCCGAAGTTGTAATTCCCGCGGCCGTCAAACTTGTCGGGCATGCCACGAAAGTCACGAATTCGAGGAAGGACGACCGAAACCACTCGATCAAAGAACTCATACATGCGCTGGGACCGAAGAGTGACCATGCAACCGATGGGAGTCCCCTCGCGCAAGCGGAAGTTTGCAACGGATCTTCTGGCCCGCCGAATGGCGGCCTTTTGCCCGGTAATTTGGGTCAAGTCTTTGGCCGCAAGGTCCAGCCTCGACTTGGTTTCTACAGCACTGCCAACGCCCATGCTGACCACGATCTTGGTGATGCGGGGTACTTGCATGGGGTTTTGGTAGCCAAACTTCTCAAGAAGAGCGGGCTGAACGTTTTCCCGGTAGTGTTCGCCGAGCCTGGTCATGAGGGATCAAATTGGGTGTCGGAGGAAACGGAGACACGGACTCTCTTGCCACCGTCCAGGGTCTTCAAACGAGTGCGAACCCCCTTGCCGGCCTTTTCACACCAAAGCAGGACGTTGGAGACGGCAATGGGGAACTCTCGTTCAATGGTGCCGCCCTTTGGGTTGGCGGTGGTCTTGGGAATGCGGGTGGTCCGCACATTGACCCCTTCGACGACAACACGGTTGGCGTCAGCATCCAGGTGCAGGACAGCCCCACGCTGGCCCTTGAAGTTGCCAGCGGTCACAATGATTTGATCTCCGTTCTTGATGTGCAAATCAGACAACCTCCTGCGCCAATGAGACGATTTTCATGTACTTGCGTTCGCGCAATTCGCGCGCCACGGCACCAAAAATGCGGGTGCCCTTGGGGCCGCCGTCCTCTTCCACCAAGACAAGAGCATTGCCATCGAAGCGGACATAGGTTCCATCCTTGCGGCGGACACGATGGCGGGTCCGGACAACGACACCACGGACCACCTGGCCAGTCTTTACGTCGCTACCGGGATTGGCCTTCTTCACTGAAGCCACAATGACATCGCCGAGAGAAGCAAAACGGCGTTTGCTCCCACCCAAAACTTTGATGCACATGACTTCCCGGGCGCCGGTGTTGTCGGCAACCTGGAGACGCGTTTGCATTTGAATCATGGTGTACCCCCACCCGAGGTGCCGGCAAGGACCTTGACCAAGCGCCACTTCTTCAACTTGGACTGAGGGCGACAGCCCATGATTTGGACCTGGTCGCCTGCCGAGGCAGCATTGGCCTCGTCGTGCACGTAATACTTTTTGGAAACGCGAAGCGTTTTCTTGTAGAGCGGATGACGTGTTGTGCGATTCACCCGAACCACCAAGGATTTTTCGCCTTTGGCGGAAACCACGGTGCCGACCAATACCGTACGCGTGGGTCGCGCGGTCGCGGTCTTGGCCGCCACTTCCGGAGATTTTGGGTTGTTTTCAGTCATGGCTTCAGCGCGACTCCTGGTCGGCAATACCCAATTGACGTTCCCGCAGGATGGTCCTCATCCGCGCCATGTCCCGGCGCAGGCGCCGAATTTTGGCTGGATCAGGATTCCCCTCCATGAGGGAACGAAAGCGGAGATCAAAAAGGGCCTTTTCGGACAATTCCAGATCAAATTCGATTTCGGCGTCTTCTTTGCCGCGGATCTCCTGAGGTTTCATGATGTTCAGATGTGCTTGCGGGCGATCATGCGCACGCGAATGGGTAACTTGTGGGCCACACGGTTGAAGGCCAATTTGGCGGTTGCTTCATCCACACCACCCAACTCAAGGAGAACCGTGCCAGGCTTGACAACGGCCACCCAGCGATCCACGTCACCCTTGCCGGATCCCATGCGGACTTCCAAGGGTTTGGCCGTGACGGGCTTGTGGGGAAAAACTCGGATCCAAAGTTTGGCGTCGTGGGCAGCTCGACCGGCGGCAACACGACTCGCTTCGATGGTGCGAGCCGGAAGCCAACACCACTCCAGGGCCTGCAGACCAAAGTCTCCAAAAGAGACCCGATTGCCACGCGTCGCCTTGGCCCGGCAAGGTCCCTTTATGGGAGAATGTTGGTGCTTCATGTGCTGGCGGCGGGCACTCTGGCCCTTACCACCCTTAAAGGAAGTGCCATAAGTTCCCTTAACCTTGCCGCGCTGGGTTTTGCGGTACTTGACTCGTTTGGGCATTCGCATGTCAGTATTTCTCCTGAGGAAGGGCGGCCCTACAGCCGAACATCATCCCCCGTGTAAATCCAGACTTTGACGCCCAAAGAACCGTAAGTGGTCAAGGCCACCGAGAACCCATAGTCGCAGCGAGAAGAAAGAGTTTGCAGAGGAATTCGGCCTTGGCGTTGGGTCAGGGTTCGGCTCATTTCTGAGCCATCGATTCGGCCCGCCACTTGCACCTTGACGCCTTGGGCACCCGCATTCATGCCATTTTCCACGATGCGCTTCAATTGACGACGTGGGGAAACGCGACGCTCAATGGCGGCAGCCAAATTATCGGCCACAGTTTGGGCATCCAAATCCCAGTTGCGGACCTCTTGGATGTCAAGACGCACCTCTTGGCCACTCAACTTCTCAAGATCGGCGACCAAGGCGTCGCGCGTGGCATATCCACGACCAATGACCTCCCCCTTGCGGGTCGCAAGAAGGTTGATGGTGATTCGACCGCCACGGCGTTGAATGTCTACGCGAGAAATGATTCCTTTGCGGAAGCGCTTGCCAATCATTTCGCGAATGCGAAAATCCTGCAATAGGCTATCGCCATAATCCGCGCCGCGGGCAAACCAGCGGGAGCGCCAAGGCTCACTGACGCCAACCCGGAAGCCGATGGGATGAATTTTTTGGCCCATAATTAGCCTTGCTCCTTTTCTGCGACAACGACCTTGATGTGCGCGGTTCGACGACGAATCGGCATGGAACGACCCATGGAAGCGGGACGCCAACGCATGCGGCCTTGCAAAAGAGGGCCTTGATCCACTCGGGCCTCGCGAACAACGAGCCCGTTCACGTCCACATTCTCGTCTTGACCTGCATTGGCAACTGCGGATCGCAAAACCTTGGCAAACAGAGCGGAACCGCGGGCGGGATCCACGCTGAGCAAATTCAGGGCACGGTTGACCTCCAGGCCGCGAATCAAATCCGCGGAGGCACGGACCTTCTTGGCGGAGATCCGAGCAAAACGATGACTGGCGCGGTATTCCATCAATGCTTACTTCTTTTTGTCGTGGCCACGGAAAATGCGCGTCGGCGAAAATTCGCCCAACCTGTGCCCCACCATGTCCTCAGTGACAAAGACCTTCCAAAAAGTCTTGCCGTTGTGGACCATGAAAGTCATGCCGACATAATCCGGCAAGATTGTGGATGCGCGCGCCCAAGTTTTGATTGGCGAACGATCTTTTTCAGCCTTGGCCTTGACGACCTTGCGGTGGACGCGGGGATCAATCCAGGGACCTTTTTTGACACTACGAGCCATGATTACCTGACCCCCTTCGGCCGACGGCGAACGATGAATTTGTTGCTGGGTTTGCGGCGGTGACGAGTCTTGCCACCCTTGGCCGACTTACCCCAGGGAGAAACCGGGTGCTTGCCCTTGGTACGACCCTCGCCACCTCCATGGGGATGCGCAGCGGGATACATGGCAACGCCGCGAACGTGGGGACGCCGTCCCATATGACGTTTGCGTCCGGCCTTCCCAAGTTTGACATTTTGGTGCTCGGCATTGCCGACCTCACCAATCGTCGCCCGACAGGCCTCCGGAATGCGGCGGACTTCACCCGAGGGAAGGGTCAAGAGGGCGTAGCCCTCCTCGCGAGCGGCCAAGCGGGCGCTGGAGCCCGCACTGCGGGCCATTTTGCCGCCTTGTTTGGGGCGCATCTCAATGTTGTGCACATACAAACCCAAAGGAATGTCCTTCATCTCCATGGCACAACCCACCTTGGGCTCGGCATCCGGCCCAGAAGAAATCACGTCGCCCTGAGCCAGGCCCTTTGGCCAAATGATGTAACGCTTTTCGCCGTCGGCGTAGTGCAAGAGGGCGATGTAGGCGGTGCGGTTCGGGTCGTATTCGATGTGCGCAACTTTGGCCGGAACGCCGTCCTTGTTGCGCTTGAAGTCAACGATTCGATAACGACGCTTGGCCCCTCCACCGCGGTGCCATGCCGTGACCCGTCCACGATTGTTGCGACCACCTGTCTTTTTGAGGGGCGCGAGGAGGCACTTCTCGGGAGTGCTTCGCGTCAGCTCCGAGCCATCCAGCACGGAGCCACCGCGGCGGCCAGGCGAAGTCGGTTTGTAAGTCTTGATACCCATGGCTTAGAGAAGGTCGATTTTCTGCCCCTCTTGCAGGGTCACGAGAGCGATTTTGCGGGCCGAGGTTTCGTAAGTGTTGGCGCCGCGACGGCGCGGTTTACCCGGACGAACCATGGTGTTGACCTTGGCCACTTTGACCTGAAACAATGCCTCGACGGCGGCTCGAATCTCCAGGCGGTTGGCAGAGCCAGCGACCTCAAAACGATAAAGGTTCAATCGCTCCTGATCGGCGGTGGACTTTTCGGTCAGCACCGGCTTGAGGATGACTTGGTAATGCTGGGTCAGGGAACTCATGCGTCCTCTCCGGTCGTCTTACTGGGAGGACCGACTCGTTCGACCAGAAGATCCAGGGCACCATCTTGAGCCAGGATCCATTTGTGGGCGAGCAGGTCATAGGCGTTGGCATCCGCGGCCGTGCGTACGGAGACGCGAGGAAAATTGCGGAAGGATTTCCAGATGGTTTCGTCGTGCTCTCGCAGGAGGACCAAGGCCGTCCCGTGAGGCACCAAATCGGCCAGCAACTTGCGGGCGGTCTTGGCGGAAGGTTCCACAAAACTCAGGCCGGAGATCTCCTTGATTTCCCCGTCTTGCAACTTGCCAAAGAGAGAACTTCTGAGAGCGACAAGACGCTGTTTTTTGGGAAGGTGGTAGCCCCATTGACGGGTGTTTCGGGGACCGAAAGTCGTGCCACCGCCGCGCCATAAGGGACTCTTGCGGTCACCGGCGCGGGCCCGGCCCGTCTTCTTCTGCTTCCAAGGCTTCTTGGTATGGCCCGATACTTCGCCCCGGATCTTGGTGTGGGCGTCCCCTTGGCGACGGTTGGCCTGATACTGCACTACGGCATCCTTGAGGGTGCGGTTCAGGGCCCGGTCCCCCAGATCTGCGGCAAACTCCCTTTCGGAAAGCGCGCCGCTACCAAAGTCGTAGGTGGAGACGGTGGCCATAAGCAGGCTTTCCTCTGGGACTTGGGTGTGCGAGCCGTGCGGACCTGAAGGAGGCCGTTGGGCGGGCCAGGCACAGCACCCCGAACCAGCACGAGGCCACGCTCGGAGTCGACACCCTCGATCGCCAAGTTTTTGACCGTGGCGCGGGCAGCGCCGTAGTGACCCGACATCCGCGTGCCCTTGAAGACACGGCCGGGGTAGGCGCATTGGCCAATGGCACCCGGACGACGCACATTCATGCAACCGTGGGTCTTGTTGCCACTGGCAAAGCCATGACGCTTGATGGTGCCTGCAAAGCCTCGACCTTTGGAATTGCCGGTCACATCCACGGTATCCCCCACTTCGAAAAGGCCGGCCTTGAGCTCCTGGCCAACTTCAAATCCTTCGGTGGTGCCCAGGCGGAATTCACGCAAGTAACGATGGGTAGATACACCGGCCTTTTCGGCGGCGACGCGTTGGGGTTTCGCAACATGCTTGTCCTTCGCCACAACGAAACCAATTTGCACGGCGGTGTATCCGTCCTTGGCCGAGTCTCGGAGACCGGTCACGGTGCAGGGTCCGGCCTCGAGGACGGTCACAGGAACCACAGAGCCGTCTTCGCGAAATATTTGGGTCATTCCCTTTTTTCGGGCGAGCAAAAACTTGAGCTGAGTCATGGCCTTGTTTGAAAAAAATGTTCAGACTTTAATGCGAACGTCCACTCCGGCAGAGAGGACCAAACGGTTGAGGGCGTCCACCGTCTGAGGGGTGGGCTCGAGGAGATAAAGGAGCCGCTTGTGGGTGCGGATCTCGAATTGTTCTCGGGCCTTCTTGTCCACGTGGGGAGAACGCAAAACGGTGTAGCGCTCAATCCGAGTGGGCAAAGGAATGGGCCCCGAGACCTGCACGCCAGTCATGCGAGCAGCCTCCAGGATGGACTCCGTTGCTTGATCAATGGCCTCGTGGTCGTAGGCCTCAAGCCGAATCTGAATCTTATTTGCCATGGTGGGGACGGATTCTGAGCGCCGCCCCGGCCTGCTCAACCACCAATCGAAAGGATTGGGTCCAAGACATGAACCGGGGAAAGTGCCCAGAAATGGGCCGAGCAGTTTACCAGCGCCTGGAAAAGGGTCAAGAACCCAGCGAATAATCTCGATTGAATTCCAACTTCCTAATGATTTTCGCTCTCGGGCCGGGGTCGGTAGCCGGCCGGGGTTTGACTGAAGCTCCCTCGACCTTGAGTCAAGGAACGAAGTTCGGTCGTCCAAGCAAAAAGGGCCGAAAGCGGGGCGGCGGCGTGCAATACCCGCTCGCCCTGGTGGACATCCAAATCCAGAATCTCGGCCTTGCGGGCCTGCAAATCGGCCAGGACTCCGGAAAAATGGTTCTCCGGCACCTCCACCCGGAGGCTCATCCAGGGCTCCAGGACGACCGTGGATTCGGCCAAGGCATGTTCGAGGGCGACGGCGACGGCCCCCAGGGCCAATTCAGGAGCAGGTATCGTGTCCTCAGGGGTCCAGCACAAGGTCTCAAGGTGGGCTGTAAAGCAGGCCAGTGGATATCCCTGCTCACCCCCACCCCGCAAAAGTGTGGGCAAATCTCGACTCAAGGAATCATGCAAGGAAGTCGGCAAATCGGCGACCAGATCCGGGCCAAAGCTGGGGCTCGTGGCCTCCGCTGGGACTACGCGAACCGTGGCCTCGACGCGTTGCCTGCCCCCTTCCAAAAGGGGACGATCGGCAACCCCTTGACCCAGGCATTCTCGGAGAGGGGCCTCGCGATAGGCCACCCAGGGGCGACCCGCACGGGCCTCGACCTTGAATTCACGGGCCAAGCGGTGGCACACCACCTCCAAGTGGAGTTCTCCCAACCCAGCCAGAATGGATTGGCCGGTGTCTTCGTCCGTCTCCACAACCAAGGTGGGATCCTCCCGCACCAAAACTTCCAAGGCGGCCTCAAGTTTTTCCCGTTCGGAGAGGCTGGTCGGTTCCAAGGACTGGCGCAAAACAGGTTCGGGGAAACAAACCGGAGCCAGGGCGACCGGGTGTCCTTTTGCGTACAAGGTGTCTCCCGTGCGCGAAGATTTCAGGCCGGGAAGAACCACGATTTCACCCGGGCCGGCGCTCGAGATTCGTTCATGATGATCGGCGTGCATCCGCCAAATTTGGCCCACCCGCTCCACGGATTGGGTGCCAGCATTGCCGACGCCATCCCCCTCGCGAAGAGTTCCGGAATAAACTCGAAGATAGAAAAGATCGCCGTGCGGCTGATGAAAAATCTTGAATACCAATCCGGCAAACGGAGCCTTTGCATCCGGCGAACAGGCAATCTCCGTGTTCGGATCCTGCGGGTCCTCCCCCACTACCGAGCCCCGATCCAAGGGACTGGGAAGCCAATCCAAGACGGCGTCCAACAGGGGTTGAATGCCTTGATAACGCAGAGCAGCACCGCACAACACGGGCACCAATCGACGACTCAGGGTGGCTTGGCGCAAGCCCTTTCGCAATTCCTTTGCGGTCAAGGATTCGTTTTCCAGATAACTTTCCAACAGGGTGTCCTCGGTGTCGGCAATCGCCTCACAGAGTCGTTTGCGGGCGACGGTCATCGCTTCCACCCAAGGTTCCGGCACGACTTCCTGCCGCACTTGGGATCCCAGATCTTCCAGATCCCAGAGCAAGGCACGCTCCTCCAAGAGATCCACCACCCCGGAAAACTCCGCCCCTTCGCCCATGGGAATTTGAACCGGAATGGCGGCCACTCCAAGACGTTCCTGCAGGGATCCCACGGCCCCGCCAAAGTCCGCTCCCGGACGATCCATTTTGTTGACGAAGGCCAGCCAGGGTAATTTTTGGCGCTCGGCCTCTCGCAGCACGGTCTCGGTCTGGGCCTGGACCCCGGCGACGCCACAAATCACGACCACGGCTCCGTCCAGCACCCGCAAGGATCGATTCACCTCGGCACTGAAATCCACGTGTCCCGGGGTGTCCACCCATTGGATCGAATGGTCACGCCAGGGGCAAACGGTTGCCGCCGAAGTAATGGTGATGCCCCTTTCCCGTTCTTCCTCCATCCAATCCATGGCCGTCGTCCCAGTATGAACCTCCCCCATCCGCCGCTCGACTCCGGTGTAGAACAGGATCCGCTCGGTCACGGTAGTTTTGCCAGCATCGATGTGGGCCACGATGCCGACACTGCGGAGCCGCGCAAGGTCCATGACTCGCCGATTCTAAAGGCCGAGGACGGACCCATTTAGGTCCAGCCACTTTTCCCGCCAGTGGTACCCATTCAATACGGAGTCATCGCGGCGGCCCAGGAGGATCAAAGCAGCATGAAGAGCCTCGATGCTGGCCAACCCGGATTCCGGATCGGCAAAAAGACTGGACTTACGGGGATAGGCGGTCCGCAATTCTGGCGGTAGAGAACGGCGGTGCAAGCGACCACGAAGGCCCCGCAGCACTCGAGGCAAATCCCGCCAGGAGGAATCCACCAACAGCAAGGGGCGCTGGGAATCGTCGCCGGTCAGGAGGTCCCCATCCGGGTGCAAAAGGGTGACCTCTCCGACATCTACGGTATCCCCTAAGCCCACCCGATGCCATTGAAAGCCGGGCCTTTCGGAGTCATGCAGAGGAGTCAAACTGCATTTTCTGGGCGACTCCTTGTTCAGTCGCACCAAGAGGACGGAGAAGGCGGAATCAGAAGGAGGCAAAGTGGCTGAAGGCCTTGTTGGCCTCGGCCATGCGATGCACGTTTTCCTTCCATTGCACCGAGGCGCCGGTGGCATTGCAGGCATCCACAAACTCACCGGACAAGCGCTTGGCCATGGGCATGCCCTTCTTTTTCCGGGCATTGTCAATGATCCAGCGAATGGCCAGGGATTGGGCACGTTTGGCACTCACCTCGCGGGGCACTTGGTAGTTCGAACCGCCGACTCGCTTGGAGCGCACTTCGACCGCCGGACGAACATTTTCCAGGGCCTTGAGATAGACTTCCTCGGGAGGAACATCCTCCAAGCGGGCGGAGGCCATTTCACAAGCTTCATAGAAGACGGCCATGGCCACGGATTTCTTGCCACCATGCATGATGGCGTTGATGAACTTGGTGGCCACCAAGGAACCAAAGCGGGGATCCGGTTTCTGGTAACGCGCCGTCGACTTGTAACTGCGGGGCATCCTTATTTACCTCGGCGGGTGCCGTACTTGGAGCGGGAGCAGGTGCGGTCCTCCACACCGGAAGCATCCAATGTTCCACGAATGACGTGGTAACGGACACCAGGAAGATCTCGCACACGACCGCCCCGCACCAAAACAATGGAGTGTTCCTGCAAGTTATGGCCCTCGCCCGGAATGTAGGCGGTGATCTCCTTGCCATTGGAAAGACGAACCCGGGCAACCTTACGAAGAGCAGAGTTCGGCTTCTTGGGGGTCATGGTCCGAACCTGAGTGCAAACACCGCGCTTTTGAGGGCAGCGGTCCAGCACCGGGCTCTTGGACTTCTTGCGCACGGCCCTACGGCCCTTGCGAACGAGTTGATTGATGGTCGGCATGCAGATCTACTTTTGATGGGTCGTTTGGAACGACCCAAGAAGGCAAAGTCTAGCGGCGGAATGGTAGGGGTCAAGCACGAGGCTAATTCAGGCCTGGGGACCCGCCTCCTGAGTCGAGTTCTTCGCTGTAGCGTCGGCGGTGGCCACAACCTCGGAAGTTGCCTCCAGTGGCGGCGTAGGCAAGAGATCAGGCTGGGCCGAGGGAGTCTCTGTGTATTGAGAGAAATCCACGTTTTTCTGCACTTGGTGGTTGACCAAGTTGCGGAAACCGGTTCCTGCCGGAATCAAATTTCCCAAAATCACGTTCTCCTTTAGACCCACCAATTTATCGACCTTGCCGCGCAGGGCAGCCTCGGTCAGCACCTTGGTAGTCTCTTGGAATGAGGCGGCAGAGATAAAGGAGTCCGATTGCACGGAAGCCTTGGTAATTCCCATGACCATGGGCTTGGCCGAGGGCGGCACCTGATCCTGAGCGAGCATGGCCTCCACTTTCTTGCGGAAAAGATGGCGGTCAATCATGGAGTTAGGAAGCATCTTGGAATCTCCCGAAGTTTCTACCAAAACTTTGCGCATCATTTGCATCAGAATGACTTCAATGTGCTTGTCATCGACTGTCACGCCCTGGGCGCGATAGACCTGCTGGACTTCATTCAGAAGGTAACGTTGCAGGCGCTCTTCCCCCTGAATGGCAAGAATGTCCTGGGGAGGCTTGGGACCATCCACGAGGGCATCGCCCGCCACCACTTTGTCTCCGGTGTGCACCCGCAAGTGCTTGGATTGAGCAACCAGGTGCTCGCGCTCCTCGCCGGTTTCATCGTGGCGAACGATGATGACTCGCTTGCCCCGGCGCTTGTCCCCCAATTCCACCAAACCATCAATTTCGGCCATGGTGGAAGGGTTCTTGGGAATCCGCGCTTCGAACAATTCGGTGACTCGCGGAAGACCACCGGTGATGTCCTGCGTGCCGCCGACCGAACGCGGGGACTTGGCGAGCATCGTGCCGGCAATCACCTTCTGGCTATCCTTGACCTCGAGGTAGGCATTTTCAGGTAGCGCAGTGTAGTAGAGCACTTCGCCATTGGTATTGATCAGGAGAATCTGAGGATGGAGATCACCCTTGGATTCCACGACCTTGCGACGCTGAATCTTGGTCTTGGGATCTTCCTCGATGATCATGGTTTTGCCTTCGACCACGTCCTCAAATTTGACGATACCGTCAAAGTCGGAAAGGATCGGCAAGAAGTGAGGGTCCCATTCGCAGATCTTGGTGCCTTTTGTAATTTTCTGGCCTTCCTCCACAAACATGTAGGAACCGGCCGTCACCGGCAGGCGCTCGACCTCCCGGCCCTTGGCGTCCCGGAGGATCACCGAACCGGTTCGGGAAAGGACCACATTGCGTTTGTCCGGACCAGGAGTCGTACGCAAATCATGGTATTCCACGACCCCGGCGCGGGGTGATTTGAGTTCAAATTCGACTAGAGCGCGGCTAGCAGTTCCGCCGATGTGGAAAGTTCGCATGGTGAGTTGGGTGCCAGGCTCGCCAATGCTTTGGGCGCCAATGATGCCCACGGCAAGGCCCTCCTCGACCAAGACGCCACGGGACATGTCCTCGCCGTAACAAAGGCGGCACAAGCCCTGACCGGATTCACAGGTCAATGGACTGCGGATGCGAATCTTGGGGTAACCTAAGCCTTCAATTTGGCGTGAAATTTCCGTGGTGATCAATTGACCGGCCTCGACAACAAGACCGTCGGTAATCCGATCTCGAATCGTGTCACAAGCAACACGACCGCGAATCACATCGGCCATGGAAACGACTAGTTTTTCGCCGGAATACACGGCACTCTTGGCCAGTCCATTTAGGGTGCCACAGTCATGCTTGGTAATGGTGACGTTTTGGGCAACATCCGCCAATTTCCGCGTCAGGTAACCGGAGTCGGCAGTTTTCAGGGCCGTGTCAGCCAGACCCTTACGGGCACCGTGGGTCGAGGAGAAGTATTCCAAGACTCTCAGTCCCTCACGGAAGTTTGCTCGAATTGGTGTCTCGATGATCTCACCGCTGGGCTTGGCCATGAGGCCTCGCATGCCGGAGAGTTGCCGGATCTGGTCAATACCGCCTCGAGCACCAGAGTGAGCCATGACGAACACCGGATTGAGATAGGGCTTGCCGTCTCGTTGGTCCTCGGAGAGTTCCTTCAGCAGGGAAGTCGAAATCTCTTCCCGAGCCGTTGTCCAGTTGTCAATAACCTTTGACGAGCGCTCATTGTTGGTAATGGCCCCTTCCTCAAAATCCTGCTGGATTTGATCCACTTTGTCTTGGGCCTTGTCAATGATCTCCCATTTTTCCTTGGGAATCAGCATGTCGTCTTTGGCGAAGGACATGCCCGAGCGAGTCGCCCCCTTGAATCCTAAGCTCTTGAGGTCATCCAAAAGATTCAAGGTTGCAGCACGACCACAGAGGCGATGGCAATCATGAATCAAGTATTGAATGGCCCGCTTGTCCTGCGGGTAGTTGTAGAAGGGCATGCCCTCAGGAAGGACATCGTTCAAGACCGCACGACCCGGAGTGGTCAAGAGGCGCTCCGCTCTTGCGAGCGTGCGGAACGGCTTGTTTGGGACGTCAGCCACCAACCGTCCGCTCGGAAAGCTCACTTGCACTGCGGAATGCGTCTCCAGGTGCCCGGAGGCGTAAGCCAACAACAATTCGTCAATGTCGGAATAGAGTCCGCCATGCTTACCCTTGACCCATTCGTTGCGCGCCTTGCTGCGGTCAGCCGTCAGGAAAAAGAGGCCAAGAATGATGTCCTGGTGCGGCGAAATCAACGGCTTGCCGTTGGCCGGCGAGAAGACGTTGTTGGGTGACAACATCAAGGTTGCCGCTTCCACTTGCGCCTCAAAGGAGAGCGGCAAGTGCACGGCCATTTGGTCGCCGTCGAAGTCGGCATTGAAGGCCGGGCAGACCAAGGGATGCAATTGGATGGCATTGCCCTCGACAAGAACGGGTTCGAAGGCCTGAATGCCCATACGGTGCAGAGTGGGCGCACGGTTGAGGAGCACAGGATGGCCCTGGATGA
>CAYXFZ010000008.1:0-38546 GCA_964464385.1 uncultured Planctomycetales bacterium | reverse complement strand
AGCCCGGAATTGTCCCTTATTTGCGTCGCACCGTTTCACTTAGCCTGATTTCGGTTGCTATCAGTTGGCCGGCCTCGATTGCTCTCGACTTTTCATTCGGCTCTACGGCTAGTCTGAGCTGTATGGTCGTGGGCTTAAGTTGGCTTGGAGTATGCCGCATTAGAGCGTAGAAATGCACAAATCAGGATATCGTGCGCATTTCTTTGATTCGATAATAGAAGTTGTGTCCCCGACACGATTTGGACGTGTGACCTTCGGTTTAGAAAACTAACTTCAGGTGGTTAGGCAAGTGATTGTAACGAAGGCGTTTATCGCCATCGGCCCAGTTATTTAATCAACTTAGGTAGGAGACGGATGAGGTCGGAGGCCCTCCATGAATGACCATCAAACCTCCTTACTTTTCACAGTTTCTGCACAGATGGTCAGGACGATTCGCTGGAGAGCTTTTATATTAGGGCGTTAACCCGGGGTAGGAGCCCTGCGGCTTTTTCTTCCATGAAATAGACACATTCATTGGGTGCCGGTGAGTAGCAGTAAAAGTTCCCAGGGTCGGAGGAAGTCCAAACAGAAAGTAGTGCTGAGGAACCGAGCAGCCAAACCCAAGCCAAATCCCATTCCTTCTCATTCAGATGGGACGAATCTTCAAACCTGTTCATCCAAATCGAAACCAATCCTAAAATGGGCCAACGGCCATTCGCCCAAGTAGTAATCTACGGGAGACCACCCGGAAACCCCCAAACTCCATAAAAACCATGAAATCACTTTCCCTTCTTTTCGCCCTCTTCCTGGCCCCGGCCTGGGAGGCGGTGCAGGCTTCTCTCGGCCGCCATGTGGAAAAGATTCGTGTCCAAAGCGTACTTTGGCTGGGGATGTGCCTGTGCTCCGGCATGATTTCCTGCTCTCAATCCGATGAATTCGGCTGGAAAGCGTTGGCAGTGCAAACGAGTGGCCCAAAAGTGGACTCCGCGATGAGCTGGGATCCGGGCCGCAAGGTTTTTTTCCTTCACGGAGGCCATGACGGAAACTGGAATATTCGCCCGGAGACTTGGGCATGGTCCCCTGGATCTCCGGAATGGAATCTTGTCGTGGGCGAGGAAGCCTTAAGCCCCGGGTCCAGGATTTCCCACACCATGGTCCTGGACTCCAGTAGAGCGCGCTTGGTTCTTTTCGGAGGCACGAATATGGAGACCACCTTCGGCGACATCTGGGCCTTGGATGGATCCGAGACCAAGTGGACTCAGTTGGAGACTCTCGGCCTTTCTCCGCCCCCCAGATCAAAACATGGCATGGTCTACGACCCGGTCACCGACCAGGTCATGGTTTTTGGAGGGCGGGACGGGAAACAAAACCCTCTTCGCGACACCTGGCTTCTCGGCATGGATGATTTGCGATGGACCAAACTCGACTCGCCAGAGGGCTCCCTCCTTCCCCAACCCCAGGACCATGTGAAGATGGCCCGCGACACCTTGTCGGGGGTGACCGTGCTCAGCGGCGGCTCCCCGGAAGACGATGCGAGGGCCGAGACATGGCATTTTGATTTCCATGCTTTGGCATGGAGCTTGGTGGATACCCCTTCAAACCCACCGAACTTGGACCATGGGTTCCTCTGTCCGGTGGAAAAACTCGGCGGTCTGGTGTTGTTCGGGTTTTATCCCGGCCCGGGGGATCGCCCGGGAATCTGGCTCTATCGCCCCAATTCTGAATCCTGGTCGCTCTTGAAAACTGGAACCTCGGTGCCCGACTCCCCATTGGACCATGGGCAAGTTGCTTCCGACGGAGAGCGCCTGTTCCTGCTCGGGGGTTTCAACCCGGGCACCTACCCGGATGGTCCCGGGGTGTTTCCGCGTGGCTCTATGTGGAGTTATTAATTTCCACAATGGGAATTCCCAGATTCCGAGCTTAGAACCAATCTCGCGTTTCCTATTCTCAATAGGTGAAGAGAAGTTCCTTGCCACGCCAGCAACAAAGCAATTGACCACTCCTTCCAACTGAGCCAAAATTTGGCCATGGATACTGCTTCTAGTGTCCTCCGAAAACCATAAGGGGATGGCGTCCCCGACACGATTCGACGAGGGGCGCGCGGCCTAGCCCACGTGCGGCCTTCGGTTTAGGAATCAGAAAATCCACAATTCCGAAAGCCTTATCTGGCAAAGGTTTATAGCCGCAAGATCTTTTATTTAATATTCTTACGACGGCTCCTTGGAAAGCAGTGGGATGCTGTCAAATGCCAACCTAAGGGTCATTTCATAGCAAATTCATTGCAGTTGTGTCCGGGAGGAACCTGCTCGATTAATGAAATCAATTGCCAGAATCCCAAGGTCTATAAACTGTATGTCGAGCAAGGGCTTCATTGCCCTGATTCCCGGGCGGGTTCCAGGACGAGCCCGGGCAAAACATCGAGCAGGCGTTCATAGTCGGACAAGTCGTTGTAGAGCTGACAAGAAACTCGGAGGATTCGGCCCTGGTGGCCGCCAGGCGGTGTCGGGGGCCAGGGCATCACGGGGACTTCGAACCCCGCATCCACAAGTCGCCCGTGCAAAGCGTCCGCGTCCCCGTCCGGCAATCGGAAGGAAACCATGGCGGAGAGAAGGTCGTTCGGCACCTTAGGCTCCTGCTCGAAGCCCTCCCCCAGCAGGTCGCGAGCCTCCACGGCTAGGGAGCGATTGCGGGTCATGACTTCCGACCATCCTCCAGACACCATTTTCCCCATGACGGAAATGGCAACCGGAATGCACATCCACGGGGTCGGGTCGAAGGTTCCTGTCCACTCGAACTCTTCCTGGAATCGTGTGCGACCGTTCTCGAGTGGGGTGTTTCGACCGTGGGAGACAACCGGGGGGCGCAACCATTCCTGATGCTCCCGCCGGCAGTGAAGCAGGGCGGTTCCAAGGGGAGTGCCCATCCACTTGTGGCAGTTCCCGGTGTAAAAATCCGCGCCAAGAGCCTCGAGGTCGAGCGGGACATGTCCCGGGCCGTGGGCTCCGTCCACCAGGACATGAACACCGCTCTCCTTCATTCCTGAAACCAGATCCTCGATCGGCATGAGCAGCCCAGTCGGCGAGGTGATGTGGTCCAAAAGGGCGAGACGGGTTTCGGGCCGAACAGCTCTCAAAACGGCATCGGTAATTTCTTCTCCGGAACCAGGAGGAAAAGGCAAAGCCACCACATCCACACCCACTCCCGCTCGCTCCGCGGCGGCGTCCAATGCGTTCCGGCAGGCGTTGTATTCGTGGTCGGTGACCAGCACACGGTCCCCTTGCCGGAACGGGTAGGCATGGAGGACCGAGTTGACCCCGAAAGTGGCATTGGGAATCAGGACCAAGTCTTCAGTTAGGCAACCCACGAAGGAGGCTAGGGCAAGACGGCTCTCTGCGAGGGCCATAGACAATTCCCTGGCAAGGAAGCGAACCGGCTGGGATGCCAGCCGCTCCCGAAGTCCGGCCTGGTGCTCCTGCACAGCCTTGGGGACGGCTCCGAAAGAACCGTGGTTCAGGAAGACGAAATCTTCGTCGAGCGTCCAGTTTTTGCGGAATTCGGAATGCACCCTGTCATCTTAGCCTTCGGCTTGCCCTTGAAATTACAGTATCTTCCCGGTAGGGAACCTATCATTCAGCTATGGCACAGCAAGTGATCTTTACCTGCGATGGGTGCGGGCATACCGTTGAATCCTGGGATGACGGCAATCCGTATTACATCGAAAAAGGCTTGAATTGGAAAGACGAGCTAGTCGAAACAAAATCATGAACAAAATGGGAACAATCTTGTTTAAGAGCCCAAAAGCTGGTGGATTTTGTCTCCAAACAGAGATTTTCTTTCTTTAATAGACTGGAGGAGAGTTTTTCCAGCTCCTCCCCTTACTGTGCGACACGCCTTCCTTTCCCTTGTTTTTCTGGTTTTCCCTTCAGCGGGGATTGCCCAGTCCACCTGGTATGTAGATCAGAGTGGTTCCGGCAATTTCACTGGAATCCAGCAGGCGATTGATGATGCCCAGGTAGTCAATGGAGACACTGTGATTGTCAGGGATGGGGCTTATGTTGAGAACATTAACTTCAATGGAAAGGCGATTACGTTGAAGAGCGAGAATGGTCCTGCGACAACGGTTATTGATGGGAATCAGGCGGGAAGTGTTGTGACGTTCGACAGCGGCGAGGGGATCAACTCGATAATTGAGGGGTTTACGGTGACGAATGGAAACTCTATCAACGGCGGCGGGGTGTGCTGTATTTCCGCCTCCCCGAGCATAAAATTTTGCACGTTTAAGGACAACACGGCTACCGGCTACGGTGGCGGGATGTCTTGCAATAACTCCTCCCCGATAGTGGAGGACTGCACGTTTAAGGACAACACAACTACCGGCAACGCCGGCGGAATGTCTTGCTACTGGTATTCCTCTCCGACCTTAAAGAACTGCGCGTTTACGAGCAACATGGCTTCCAACAGTGGTGGCGGGATGTATTGCTACCGCTTCTCTTCTCCGACCATGGACAACTGCGCATTTTCAAACAACACAGCCTGGGAAGGCGGTGGTCTTTTTGTCGACGATTCATCCCCGGCTTTGAACAACTGCACGTTTACGAACAACGTGGCCAGCCTCGATGGCGGAGGGATGTCTTGCGATAACTCCTCTCCGATCTTGGAGGACTGCACGTTTACGGCCAATACGGCTGACTCTGGCGGCGGGATGCTTTGCTACGCCTCCCCCGCGAATTTGGAGAACTGCACGTTTACGAATAACACGAGTCAGTATTACGGCGGCGGGATATTTTCCTCCTCCTCCTCTCCGACATTGGCCAACTGCACGTTCACGACTAACGACACTAACTACAGGGGTGGCGGGATGTATTGCTTCTCCTCATCTCCGACATTGGACAATTGCACGTTTACGAACAACGCGGCCAGCTTCGATGGCGGCGGGATATTCTGGACCACGCTTTCCTCCTCAACCTTGGACAACTGCACGTTTTCGGACAATACGGCAACCAGAGGCGGCGGAATTTTTTGCGACGATTTTCGCCCTTTAGGCAACATTTCAACCTTGGACAACTGCACGTTTACGAACAACACAGCTAGCACTGAAGGCGGCGGAATATATTATTACTCAACAATTTTATACCTGGACAGTTGCATACTTTGGGGCAACAACGCACCGCAGAGTCCGGAAATTTATGTCTATGGCGGTGGTCCTAATGTTACCTACAGCGATGTGAAAGGTGGCTGGTCGGGCACAGGCAACATCGATGTCGACCCGTTGTTTGTTGATCCTGCAAACGGGGACGTTCATTTGCAATCCGGCTCCCCTTGCATCGATACGGGCAACCCGAATTCTCCCCTCGACCCAGATGGCACACGCACGGACATGGGTGCGTTTTATTACAACCAAGCGCCACCCCCTGACCCGACCCTTTCCATTACAAGTCTCAGCGCGGGACAGTCAGCAAACATTCAAGTAACAGATACGACTCCTGGAAAGCTGATATACACCGCCTATTCTTTGGCGGGTGGCGGGCCATCAAGCTCTCCCTGGGGAGATTTGGCTCTGAGTCCTCCGTACTTTCCTTTACGCAAAGGACGTTCCGATACGAATGGATTTATTCAGTGGCAGGTCTTTGTCCCTGCTGGCGCTTCTGGAATTCCCATATGGGCTCAGGCTTTTGATGTAGCTAGACGCAAGTTAAGCAATGGCTTGGCGCTTACAATTCAGTAACCGCCGACGATAGATAGCTTGACTGCCCATTCCAGCTAGGACAAAATTAGGACAAGTTCTTCACCTCTGAAGAGCCCCATAACTTCTGAGCACTCCCCAAACAAAGGGAATGGCGTCCCCGACACGATTCGAACGTGTGACCTTCGGTTTAGGAAACCGATGCTCTATCCAGCTGAGCTACGGGGACGGACCTCCTCAAGGACGACTTTAGGAGTATTTTAGTCAATCTTGGACGAGGGGCGAAAGCGCCTCGTAATCCAGTCGGCAATGGTGACGAGTACCTCGGGCGCAAAGGTTTCCTCGAGGGTGCCATACTCAGACACGAGTCCAGTTTCGCTGTGCTGAAAAAGGTGGTTGAGCTGGGGAAATGCCTGAACGGTGACATCTGGATTGCCGCCCTTTTTGAGCGCGGCGGCAATGGCATCAAGGTTCGCTTGGCAAGGAACCTGCAAATCAAGTTCACCGTTGACTGCCAGCACGGGGCAACGGACATGCACTAGGGTGGGTGCTGGATCATGGCGGACAAAAGCCGTCATCCACGGGTTGTTCAACTGTGCAAGGGCCTGAGCCATGCCGGTTGCTTGATCCTCTTCACTCGCCGCCGCGAATTTTGGATCGGCCGCAATGAGGACGCGCATCTGCGATTCAACGATGTCGGGGGTGAGCGATTCATCCAGCAAGACTGCCATGAGAGCGCGATGAACCTTGAGCGCCTCGGTGATCTCATCCTCTGCGACACCGCTCGCGCGCTGGATCCACTCACTCTGCAATTCCAGCAGTTCAGCGCCGCGAATCCCGGTACCGGCAAGAAGAACGATAAAAGCAACTTGATCGTTGTGAGCAGCCACAATCGGCGCAATCACTCCCCCTTCACTATGACCAATGAGACCAATACGATCGTTAGCAATTTCATCCCGCGCCGCAAGGAAGGCAATACCTGCCTCAACATCATCGGCAAAATCGAAGCTGGTCGCGGCGCTGGGATTCGAGCCCGCGGTGGATCCCCCGACCCCACGGTCGTCCACGCGCAAAACGGCAATCCCGTGCTGCGTAAGAAAGTCGGCAATGACCCAAAAGGGTTTGTGTTGAAAAATCTCCTCATCGCGATTCTGTGCACCCGAGCCGGTGATCATCAGGGCGGCCGGAAAGGGCCCCTTCCCCTTAGGCAGAGTCAGTGTGCCGGCCAAAGTGACGTCAACGGCATTGCTCTGGTAATTCACCTCCTCCACGCGGTAGGAGAAAGGTGGCTTGGGTTCTTGAGGTCGGCGCACCAAGGTCGGACTCGCCACCTTTTTCATCTCGATGGGAATGGTCTGCCCCCCTTGGAGAAACTTCCCCTGGAACGAAGCCCCATCCTCGGCAATTTCTACTTCGAAAGTCGTGGAAACGGCCCCCACCCGGATGAGAACCGTGCGACCCTCTTTGAAATCAACACGACCAACCGGAAACTCCTCAGCGGTCTGATCCGGGCTGGCCATGAAACCCAATACCGTACCGACCGGTGACCGCTTCAATGAAACAACGAGCCGCAATGAAATCGGCCCGACATCCAGCTTGCCCTCCCAAGTGCCGACAAGTTGGGTGGCAAGAACCTCCGGAAGGGCTTCTGGCATGGACTGCCGCGTGCATTGAAGTTGCATTTCACCGCCGCGCTGCTTCCAAACTCCAGTGAGGGTCTCCCCTGCCAGGGTCGCTTCGTAAACCGCGCCGGTCAGGGCAATCTTCGCAACGAAGTGTTTCCCATCAAAGGCAACCTCACTCCACGGAATGCCGAAGGCAAGCTGGGTCGGCGTATCGGCCGTGCCGGTCCAGCCGCCAGCTCCATCAGGCTCAAACCAGCAAACGGCTGGCAAGGGCCCGTTTGGTGTCATGATGTCCCCCTTCCAGACACCCGAGAGCGGATCGTCCGGCCCTTGTGCCGCTAGAGCAAGGGAGACGGTCGAGAAAAGGACGGGCAAAAGGAGGGGGCTCATTCCCCAATGTCCTCGCTCCAGAGTTCGGGGTGTTCCCGTTGGAAGGCTTCCATCAGATCAATGGACTCCGGGTCGTTGAGGAGGGTGAGTTCCACGCCGCGGGATCGGAGGTGATCTTCGGCACCCTGAAAAGTCTGGTTCTCGCCGATGACAATGCGCGGGATGCCGAACAACAGAGCGGCACCGCTGCACATGTCGCAGGGAGACAACGTGGTGTAGAGGGTGGCGCGGCGGTAGTCCACGGCAGAAATGCGCCCAGCATTTTCCAAACAATCCATTTCGGCGTGCAAAACGGGACTTCCTTGCTGCACACGACGGTTGCGCCCCCTGCCGACAATGGCATCGTCCAGCACCAAGACCGAGCCGATGGGAATCCCACCCTCGGCAAGCCCGGCGCGGGCCTCATCCAAGGCGGCGCGAAAAAAGAGGTCTTGGGGAGGAGAGGGATCTTGCATGGAATCGCCCGGGGAGGTCATGCTCTCCGGCAGGGGGGAGCCTAGCGGCCCTCCCTTCTTTCCATGCTCAACCAACCCGACCCGCGCCTAATCAACGATGACCTAGCGCCCACCCCGCCCGAAGGTCGCACGTGGAAGGTCCGCCACATGGCCTCGCTTTGGATTGGCATGGTGGTCTGCGTCCCCACCTACATGCTGGCGGGTGGTCTGATTGATCTGGGCATGAACTGGTGGCAGGCCGTCTGCACCGTCCTTTTGGGAAACGCCATCGTCCTGATCCCGATGCTCCTCAATGGCCACGCCGGCACCAAATACGGCATCCCCTTCCCGGTCCTCTCCCGCGCCAGTTTTGGCATTCATGGTTCCCACATCCCCTCCATGCTGCGCGCCGCCGTGGCCTGCGGTTGGTTCGGCATTCAAACCTGGATTGGCGGCAGTGCCATTTACCAACTCTTCAATGCTTTGGCCGGTGGATTTTTGATTGGCCCCGACCTGGCCTGGCTGGGCATCAACGCAGGCGAACTGCTCTGCTTCGGTCTCTTTTGGGCGTTGCAAGTGGCCATCCTTTTGCGGGGCATGGATTCCATCCGAGTGCTGGAAACTTGGGCTGCACCCTTTTTGATTCTGCTGGGACTCGCTCTTCTGGGGTGGGCCTATATCAAAGCCGATGGTTTCGGCGCCACGCTCTCGACCCCTTCCGCTTTTGACCCTGGCGGCCCCAAGGAAGGAAAATTCATGTCCGCCTTCCTGCCCGGATTGACGGGCATGGTCGGTTTTTGGGCGACTCTTTCCCTGAACATCCCCGACTTCACCCGCTACGCCAAGAGCCAACGCGACCAAATCATGGGTCAGGCGATCGGTTTGCCCTTGTTTATGACGCTCTTCGCCTTCATCGGTGTTGCCGTGACCTCGGCCACCGTGGTGATTTTTGGGGAAGCCATTCCCAATCCCACCGTCCTGGCCGGCCGCATGGGTGGTGGGCTCGGGGTCGTGGTTTCCCTCTGCGCTCTGACCGTGGCCACGCTCTCCACCAACATTGCCGCCAACGTGGTCTCCCCCGCCAACGCCATCATGAACTTGGCTCCGCGCAAGGCCAGTTTCCGCATCGGCGCCATGATCACGGCCGGGATTGGGGTCGTGATCTTCCCCTGGAAACTCATCGAGAGCACCGGCGGATACATCTTCACTTGGCTGATTGGCTATTCGGCCCTACTGGGCCCCATCGGCGGCATCGTCATCATCGACTACTTCATCGTCCGTCGAACTCAACTTGACTTGGAGGGTCTTTACCGTACGGATGGCCCCTACCGCTATTTCCGCGGCGTGAACTTAGTCGCCATCCTGGCCTTGGTGCTCGGCGTTCTCCCCAACCTTCCGGGCTTCCTGGTTGCCGTCCAGGGATTAAAAGTGGAAAATTTTTGGACCCATCTGTATCAGTACGCTTGGTTTGTCGGCTTTGGCATTTCTGCAACGACGTATTGGCTGGGGATGCGTTTGACCGGGCAGGTCAATCGCTGAGGAGAGAATCCGTTTCCTTGGCAATGTTGCCCTGCCACATGCTGTCGCGCTCGGCTTCGCCCGCCTTTTCGCGCTTGGCTTCACGCTGGCGGTTGACGAGATCGGCATGGGTCGAAAAATAGGGCAAAGAAACGCCGACGAGTTCACTCACCGAAGTCATTTCTTTCGAATCCAGAAAGTCGGATAGATCCTGGCATAGACCCGTGATCATTTCGTAGCCCTGCAACATGGCACCGGTGCAAACTTGAACAGTGGAAGCGCCCAAGGCCATGAACTGCGCGGCATCCGAGGCATTCTCCACCCCACCCATACCACTGATGGAAAGGTCAGGACAAGCGTGGGCGCACTCCATGACTTGACGCAAAGCAAGCGGCCGCACGGCACGACCGGAGTAACCGCCGGGGACCGTATAGCCCTCCACGGTTGGCATCGGGCGAAGGGTGTCGAGATTGACACCAATCACACCCAAGATGGTATTGATGGCGCTCAGGCCGTCGGCCCCGCCGCGCTCGGCGGCCTTGGCAGGCACGGCAATGTCGGTGATATTGGGCGTCATCTTGGCCCAAACCGGAATCTTGCTGGCGGCTGTCACCCAACCGGTGACCTCTTCCACAATTGCTGGGTCTTGGCCCATCGCCGCTCCCATTTGGCGCTCAGGAAGGCCATGCGGACATGAAAAATTCAATTCAAAAGCATCCACTCCGGAATCCTGGGTGCGTTCGGTAATTTCCACCCAGCGTGCCTTCTCGTACTCCTCCATGATGGATGCGATCAGAATGCGATCGGGGTAGGCCGCTTTGGCGGCAGCTAATTCCTCGAGCCAGACATCAAATGGGCGATCAGAAATCAGCTCTATGTTTTGAAAGCCAAACACATTCTTTCGATCGTCCAGATCGGCGAGCTTGCCGTAGCGCGGGGCAACGTTGGTCACCTTGCTGTGATCCAGGCTGAGCGTCTTACAAACGATGCCACCCCAACCCAACTCGAAAGAGCGTTGGATCACCTTGCCATTGGTTCCAGGTGGGCCGGAGGCAAGGATAAAGGGGTTGGCGAAGGTGAGGCCATCCACGACGATGCTGAGGTTTACCAAGGTTGTCTCCTATTGGGGTAGTTTGGAACAGGCTTGGCCGAGGAGATCCAGGGCTTGGTCTATCTCCTCGGTGGTGACGGTTAAGGCGGGGGAAATGCGCAAAATGTTGCCGTCCAGGCCGCCCTTGCCAACCAAGAGACCGCGTTCCTTGGCTGCTTCAAACACCAAATTCGTGGTCGTGGGGCTTGGGCTACGATCGCCGGCCGGTTCGTCGGCAACGAATTCAATGGCGAGCATCAATCCCTTACCGCGCACGTCGCCCAGGTGCTTGGGGTGTTTGCGTTGCAGTTCTTCGAGGCCGTTGCGCAGGCGCGTGCCCATGACTTCGGCGTTTTGCGCCAAATTTTCCTGTTCGATGACCTCCAGGGTGGCGTTGGCCGCAGCGGAGGAAACCGGGTTGCCGCCGAATGTCGAGATCGTCAAGGCCTGAAAAGCATCGGCCACTTCCGGCGTGGCGATGGTAACGCCCAAGGGCATCCCGTTGGCCACGCCCTTGGCCATGGTCATGACTTCGGGTTCGACACCCCAATGTTCAATGCCAAACATTTTTCCGCCGGTTCGGCCAAAGCCCGTTTGCACCTCATCGCAGATGAAAATACCACCGTACTTGCGAACGATGTCGGTGGCGATCTGAAAGTATTCAGGAGGAGGAACAATGAACCCGCCAACACCCAGGATCGGTTCAGCCAAAAAGCCAGCAATCTGGCCGGTGGTAGTGGTCCGGATGAGATTTTCGATGTCCGTTGCACAGGCGACCCCACAACTTGGATATTCAAGCTTCAATGGACAACGGTAACAGTAAGGGGCATGGGCATGCTTGATGCCAGCCACTTGGGATGGCACCGCCCGCCACGGAGCTTGGCCCGTCAGGGATTGGGCGAGCAAGGAACGGCCGGAGTACCCATGACGCAGGGCAATGAGTTCAATCGAGCCGGTGTAAACCTGGGCCAAAGCTACCGCAGTTTCGTCGGCCTCGGTCCCGCTTGCCGTGAACATGCTCTTTTGCAAGCGACCCGGGGTAATCCGAGCCAATCGCTCGGCAAGCTCGACGATTGGAATCGTCGGGTACAGGGTCGAAACGTGGCCAAGGCGATCAATTTGAGTCTTCAGAGGGCCGGTGACACGCTCGTCACAGTGACCGACGGAAAGAGTGAGAATGCCACCAAAAAAGTCCAGGTAAGTACGCCCATCGGTATCCGTCAGGTGACGCCCGGAACCGGACTCGGGGACGATGGGCTCGACGTAGTAATTGGCAACGGCTCCGAGGATATATTCCTCGTGCTTGGCAAGCACTTTTTCTCGAGTGGAGTCGTCGGTCTTGGATGGGGTCAAGCCAGCGTCCGTTTGAGGTAGCGGCCGGCGCCACGCTCCACACGCAGATCGCCGTCCTGGAATTGCACGCGCCCGTTCACGATCACGGTCGTCGGCGCACCTTTTGTTTGGAATCCCTCGAAAATGTTGGTGTCCACCTTGTGATGGTGGGTCTTTGCCGAAATTGTTCCGGTGGCTGCAGGATCCCATACGACCAAGTCTGCGTCAGCGCCGACGGTAATCGAACCCTTGCGAGGATAAAGTCCGAAAATTTTGGCGGCTCGGGTTGAAGTGAGATCCACGAACTGATTCAAGTCCAGTCGTTCTTCCGAGACCCCAAAGGTGTACATCAGGGCGAGGCGGTGTTGAATGCCAGCGGCGCCGTTGGGGATCTTGCGAAAATCCTCCTTGCCCAGATCTTTTTGGCCGACGAGATTGAAAGGACAGTGGTCCGTGGCCACGACTTCCAGAGTGCCGTCTCGAAGGGCTTGCCAAAGCGGTTCTTGGTGCCCGCTGGGGCGAATCGGCGGGGACATGACAGCGGCGGCACCTAAAAAATCGGGTTGGTCGTAGATGGAATCGTCCAACAATAAGTACTGCGGGCAAGTTTCCCCCATGACGTTCTGGCCGCGACTGCGAGCCTCGGCAATGGCGGCAACGGACTCCTTGCAGGTGACGTGTACCACGTAAAGCGGCTCGTTGGTCATACGGGCCAACATGATGGCCCTGGAAGTGGCCTCACCCTCGACCGGGGCAGGCCGCGACTGGGCATGGTACTTGGGTTCGATTTTTCCCTCAGCAAACAATTTTTCCTGAAGATGCACCACCATGTCGCCGTGCTCAGCGTGGACGGTCGTTAAAGCGCCCAACTCCTTGGCCGTGCGCATGACTTGAATCAATTCCCAGTCGTCGACGCCAATGGCACCGCGATAGGCCATGAAAGTCTTGAAGGAAGGGATGCCCTCCTCCTGCACGCAGCGTCGCATCCACTCGGCGGTTTGATCTCCCCACCAAGTGACGGCCATGTGAAAAGCATAGTCGGCAACCGCCTTGTCGGCCTTTGCGTGCCACTCGGCCAAGCCTTCCATCAAGCTCTGATCCCGGGGAGGGATGACAAAATCAATGATCGAGGTAGTGCCACCCGCCACACCTGCCGCGGTGCCCGATTCAAAGTCGTCGGCGGAAATCGTCCCCATGAAGGACAACTCCATGTGGACGTGCGGATCGAGGCCGCCGGGGAAAACATACTGCCCACTGGCGTCAATCACCGTATCGCCGGCACCCGCCTCGAGATCGGGGCCAAGGGCCACGATGGTGCCATCCTGGCAAAGGACATCCCCCACCCAAGTCTCGTCCGCGGTGACCACCTTTCCGTTCTTCAGGAGAATGCTCATGATTTCTAAAGTTTAGTCATGGCCTCGTAAGTTTCGGGGCGACGATCTCGGTAGAACTGCCAAACACGGCGGACCTCTTCGATGATCGAGAGGTCCATGTCGGCTACGACCAACTCGTCTTCGGTTTCGGAACCCTCCGCCAAAAAATTGCCGCGCGGATCCACGAAATAACTCGTGCCATAAAAGCGACCAAGATCCCAAGGACTCTCTTCGCCCACACGATTGATACACCCCATGAAGTAGCCGTTGGCTACTGCATGCGCGGGTTGCTCGAGTTTCCAAAGATATTGAGACAAACCAGCAACCGTAGCCGATGGATTGAACACGATCTCTGCCCCATTCAATCCCAGGAGGCGTGCTCCTTCCGGAAAGTGGCGGTCGTAGCAAATGTAAACTCCGATCTTGCCATAGGCCGTTTGGAAAACGGGGTAGCCGAGGTTGCCAGGCTTGAAAAAATACTTCTCCCAGAAACCAGAAGTGTGCGGGATGTGGTTCTTGCGATACTTACCGAGGTAGGTGCCGTCAGCGTCAATCACGGCCGCGGTGTTGTAGTAGATGCCGGCCTCATCACGCTCATAAACCGGCACGATGATCACCATCTTGTGTTTGACCGCGTGGGGAGTCAGGGCCTCGACAGTCGGGCCGGGAACGGGCTCGGCAGCGTCATACCAACGAGGATCCTGACTGGGACAAAAGTAGGGGCCATTGAAAATCTCTTGCAGGCACAACACTTGTACCCCCTTGGTGCCGGCATCTTCGATCATGGGCAGGTGCTTCTCAAAACAAGCCGCCTGAATTTCGGCCACCGGACGATTTTCGTCATTGATGGGGTTGGCACACTGGATCAGGCCGCCGCGGACGATTCTGGACATGGGAATGGTTTACCAGCGGGAGATGAGGACCTTGCGGTCCGTGAAAAAGTCGAAGGCTTCGCGGCCATGGGCCTTGAGGTCCCCGAAAAATGACCCCTTGGCTCCACCAAAGGAAAAGAAGGACATGGGTGCCGCCACGCCAATGTTGACGCCGGCCATGGTGGCATCCACTTCGTAGCGAAACTGCCGCGCCGCTTTTCCGGAAGTGGTGAAGATGGAATTCG
The DNA here is from genome assembly GCA_964464385.1 of uncultured Planctomycetales bacterium. Taxonomy (GTDB): domain Bacteria; phylum Planctomycetota; class UBA1135; order UBA1135; family UBA1135; genus CAYXFZ01. The sequence goes on along the minus strand of CAYXFZ010000008.1, from coordinate 24,005 downwards.
CGTTGGCCAAGGGCTGAGCCTTGGTGACGGCAAGAGCTGCATCCAGGGACTCAACCCCTTGAAGACACAACACCGGCCCAAAAATTTCCTGGGAGGCTATTTTCATTTCTGGAGTTACGTTGTCGAAAAGGGTTGGGCCAAGAAAAAATCCGTCTTCTGGAACCTCGGATTCGCGCCCGTCCACAACCAATTCGGCTCCCTCACTCACGCCCAAATCAATGAAGTCCAAGACGCGCTGTTTCGCGGCTTCGTTGATGAGCGGGCCCATCGTTACCCCAGGCTTAGAGCCATCCCCAATCACGATGGCCTCCATTTCCTTTTTTAAGCCTAGGCGAACAGCCTCGTGGGCATCTCCCACCGCAAGAATGACCGACGCTGCCAAACAGCGTTCTCCGGCACAACCAAAGGCGGACTCGCTTACGTTGCAAGCCGTATGGACCATGTCGGCGTCTGGCATGACGATAATGAAGTTTTTGGCTCCGCCAAGTGATTGAACTCGTTTCCGAGTGGCGGCGGCGGAGGCATACACTTTTTCAGCAACAGGGCTGGAGCCCACAAAAGACACGCCGGCAATGCCCGGGTGTTCGCAGATGCTTTCCACCACTTCTCGACCACCGTTGACCAGATTCAGAACACCAGGCGGAAAACCCGCCCTGTGGATCAGATCCCAAATGAACTTCTGACTGAAGGGAACTTGCTCGGAAGGTTTGCACACAAAGGTATTGCCACAAGCCACAGCAAAAGGGAAAAACCAAAGGGGCACCATGGCCGGAAAATTGAAGGGAGCGATGCAGGCAAATACACCCACAGGTTGGCGCACGGATTCGCAGTCGATACCCCGGGCGATGTCCTCAAGCGACTGCCCCATGAGGAGAGTGGGTGCCCCGGTAGCGACCTCGATCATCTGGATACCGCGCTGGACGCTACCCAAGGCTTCCGAAAGGGTCTTTCCGTTTTCGCGGGTGACGATGGCAGCCAACTCCTCGGCGTGCTCGTCCATGAGTGTCTTCAGCTGAAAGAGATACTGAATCCGATCCTGAACCGGGACGCGGCGCCAAGTTTGAAACGCAGTTTCGGCGGAGCGAACGGCGTCGTCCAACTCGGAAGTTGTGGACAGAGGACATTCGCCAATCACCTCCCCCGTTGCCGGGTTGGTTACAGGGTAGGTTGAGGGCGCGGCGGAATCCAACCACGCCCCGCCGATGTAATTCTGAAGTCGCACGATGGCCATTGCTGCATGAAATCCTATCAGTGCGGAGCTAGGCCAAACCGGGCGAATACAGGATCGTGATCCGAGGGACTGCGGCCATCAAATCGGGGCCGGAGAATTTCAGCTACTTGGATATTCCAGCCAGGAGAAACCCAAATGTGATCGATCTGGCGGCCCGTCTCATGCCCTCGAAAACTGTGAAAGGTCCCGCTACCAGCAGCCGCTGAATCATGAAGGAGAACCGCGCTCTGAAAACCTGCTTCCTGAAACACTTGCATGGGCGGATCTTCCGGAGCAACATTGAAGTCCCCCATCAACAGGACGGGAATGCCATTGGCCAGTCCCTCCATGCGCCGCTGAATGAGAAGCGCACTTTGCAATCGAGCCTCTTTGCCACGATGATCCAAGTGGGTGCCTAAAACCAAAAACTCATGGGCGGCGCTGGCCTCGCCATTTCGTACAGCCCGCCAGCGGAGTCGGGCCCAAACCGCGGTGCGAGGTAATGCAGCATCCCATCCCCTTGAACCGAGAGTCTCTGGAGTGGCCGACAACCAAAACTGACCGGAGTCCAGGATTTCCAGGACAGCTTCGTCCACCAGCAATCCGCTGAATTCGCCCCGCTTGCCGCCATCGCGGTGCTGACCAAGGGCGAGGTACTCGGGCAAATGCTCCTTTAAAAACGTCATCTGAAAGGCCAAGCCCTCCTGAATGGCCAAAATGTGCGGAGATTCAGCACGAATGGTGTCGAGCACGCGATCCTGGCGTAAAAGCCAATGGTTGGGGCCATCCGGGGCCGTGCCATAACGGATGTTGAAGGTCATGACGCGCAATTCCTCCGAGGAAGCCGACGAGAGAAGGGCGGTATCCGCGGGAAGCGGGGCAACGGAACAACTCGACAAGATCGAGAGGGTGGCGAAAAAACAGGAGAGAGGTAGTTTCATCGTCAAAACAAGGAAAAGCATCCTACCCCCATCATGCCATCCCAAAAAAATGTCCAAACTTCTGCAGTGTCGTGTCGTTGACCCCTTGGAAACCGAATGAAAGCCAACCCTGAGCCCCCGGACTCCGTCCTTCTCGAGCAATTTCGCGCCGGCGAAGCCCCTGCCTTCGATTCCTTGGTGGATCGCTGGCAAACCCCGCTCCTGCGATTCGCCCTTTCCTTTCGAAGAGAGAGGATGGCGGCCGAAGATGCTGTGCAGGAAACTTTCTTGCGGTTTTTACGCGCCAAACCGGTCTGCGGAAAATCTGGTTCCTTAGGGCCATGGTTGTTCCAGGTGTGCCGCAATTTTTGTTTGGATGCCATGAAAAAAGAAAATCGAGAAATGGACCGCGCCGAAAATTCTGCGCACCGGGAAAGCCCACCCACGCCAGAAGAAATCCTGGGGGGTGCGGAGATCCAATCCTTAGTCCACCAGGAAATTGGCCTCCTTCCCGCAAAAGAACGGGAAGTTTTGCAACTCAAGGTGCAGGAAGGATTGACATACCAAGAAATTGGCGAAGTTCTGGGCATTGCCAAGGGCACGGTGGGTTGGCTGGCACATCAGGCCATAGGCCGCCTTTCGTTTCGGCTGAGCCGCGTCGCGGCCACGGGATAAGGAGAATAGACATGAATCAAGAAGACAAAAAACAACAAGTGACGGATTTCCTGCTCGGAGAACTGGATGCCGAAGCAACAAAATCCCTGGAACAGGAACTGAAAAAGGATCCCGAACTCCGCGCTTACTTGGCGGAAATGAACAAGGTGTTGGGCCTCGTCCAAGAGGCCACAATTGAAACGGAAGAGCTTTCCGAGGATCGCCGTCAAACTCTCCAGTCCGCCGCCCGCGCAATCAACTCGAGTGAACAGCCTGCAGGCCAGCTACTCGAATTTCAGTTGCCCATGAAATGGGTCGCTGCTGTCTTGCTCGTAGCCGGAGGATTGTCCCTTTTCAACCCTAATGCCGACATCCGTTTTGGAGATCATCATCTCGGACTGGAATCAGAAACTTCCGCTTCCGCCTCGGATGTTTCCGTTCCCCGAACGGATTCAGCAGAACCAACTCCTAGCAGTCTGGTTCAAGCCGGCAAGGTGGTCGCCGATAGCGAAAACAAATGGTTCGAGACTCTGAATTCCTTGGGCTCTATGGTCGAAAATTCTCAAAACACCGCCCCGGCGGTGCCGATCAAGTCCAGTTCCGAATCCGTATTCAAGGCCAAAGATGATGCGGTCTTCGACAAATTGGCCTTCAATAACGCCACTGGCATTGGTGGCGGCGCGGGTGGCAGCGTTTCCGGAGGTGGCGCTGTGAGTGGCAAGGTCGGTGCAAAACATGGCGCCCGTGGAGGCAAGGGTGGGAGGCTCATATCCGAATCTTTGCTTCGCCGTCGAGCGGAAGATTTTCGAAAAGAGGCCGATGTTTACGTAGGCCTGAAACTGGAATCCCTGCAAGAAATACAGGACGCACCTATCGCGGAAGAATCCTTGGGCCTTGCCCTGGGCGATCGCTTGCAAGCCGAGAGGGAAAGGGGTCGGGCAGGTTTTCGTTACAGCCTCCATGATGGCTATGGGCGCACCTTGCATGGGCCGCACATCTTGCGTCACATTCATCGCCAGCCGCAGGAATCGCCGCGCGACATGTTCTTCCGCTACTACGGGGACAACGCCTTTGTGCCGGCCGATGCCGATGCGCTCTCCACCTTCGCCGCCGATGTGGACACGGCTTCTTGGGCCCTGGCGCGCAACTACCTCACGAAAGGAAATGTGCCACCCAAAGGTGCTATCCGAACCGAGGAGTTCCTGAATTGGTTTGACCATGGGCTGGTTGCCCCCAAGCAAGGTGATTTTGCCGTCACATTGCAAATGGCCCCTTCCCGCTACCGTCACCAGGAGGGCGTCTCCCTTCTACAGATCGGCATCAAAGCGCGCGAGATCCAAGCGGGTGACCGCAAGCCCTTCAACCTAGTGTTTGTCGTGGATCGATCGGGATCCATGAAGTCCGGTGACCGCATGGAAATGGTCAAACGCTCCCTGGAATTGTTGGTGGATCAACTCCGCAAAGAGGACACCGTCGGCATCGTGAGCTTCGAATCCAAGGCTCACTTGGAATTGGAGCCCACCGCTGGAACCCTGCGCTGGAAAATCCGCGAGGCCGTACGCGGCATTGAAATGGGCGGCTCCACCAATGCCGAGGCCGGTTTGCTCCTGGGATACGAAATGGCGGAACGCGCCTGGCGCGAAGAGGCCGTCAACCGCGTCATCTTATGCTCAGACGGCGTCGCCAACACTGGCGAAACCGACCAAGAACGCATTTTGGAAAAAGTCCGTTCCTTCGCCGAACGCGACATCGACTTGACCACCATTGGGGTCGGCATGGGCAACCACAACGACGTGTTTTTGGAGCGCTTGGCCAACAAGGGCAATGGTGCTTGCCATTACGTGGACGATTACGACGAAGCCAAGCGCGTGTTTGTAGAGCGCTTTACCGGCACGATGCAGACCATTGCTCGAGACGTGAAAATCCAAGTAGAATTCAACCCGGGCATCTTGCGCCGATGGCGCCAGCTGGGTTACGAAAACCGCGCCGTGGCTGACCAGGACTTCCGTAATGATGCTGTGGACGCTGGTGAGATCGGCGCCGGGCACGAGGTCACTGCCCTGTATGAACTGGAATCCCACATCGGGGTTGCCCTAGGCGATTGGATTGCCAAAGTCCGAGTGCGCTGGTTCCCAGACGGATCCGACGAGGCCCAGGAGCAAGAATGGAGGTTGGCCTTAGGCGAGGGGAGCTCCCGTTGGGAACTGGCCTCCCGGGACTTCCGTCGTTCTAACGTGACGGCTCAGTTCGCCGAGTTCTTGCGTCGCAGTTACTGGGCACGAGGCGACTCCTTCGATCAACTATTGGAAGATGCGCAAAACTTGGTGCGGGAAGATCCCGCCGATGCGCAAATGCGTGAACTCCGCGACCTTATCAAACGGACCAAGTCCTTGGTGACGCACTTCATGCCGCCGCAAGATGATCTGACACTCCTCATCGAGGAAAGTTACCGCCTCAACTTGTTGGTAGCAGAAGCGGAAACAAAAACCGATCCGTCCGAGGAAATCCACGCCAAGTTGCAAGAGATTCGCCGCCAAAACGACGAGCTGGAAGAACAGATTCGAAAACTGCTGGAAGGATAGACCCTCAGCCCACGATCAGGGCAAACGTCAAATTTTGCTGGACAATGGTTGCCATACAAGCCACCGAGTTGAGGCGCGGCGTCGGACCGGTCGGATCGTTCTCTCCCGGCACCATAAAGCGGGGGCGTTGCAGGCTGTAAGTAGGCGCCCCCCAAGCTTTCCACTCCGCGGAGTTTCCGAAAATCGTGCCCGTGCCGGCGATCAAGTCGCCACAAAACAAGGCGAATGCCGGGGACAAGGCGTTGATATCGCTGGCCATTCTGCCCAAAAGAGGCACGGGACGATCCGGAAGTTCACCATCTCCAAGAAACCCCGATTTCTGGATTGGAGAATCGAACGGACAAAAAAGTTGCCTGAGCCAAATAGAAGGGAGAAAACTAGACTATCCCCGTGCGCTTTGGCCCCCTAGTCCTCGCTCTAAGCATCGCTTTGGGAGGATGTTCCGACCCAAGCCGAGGTGACGAGGAAAGAGAGGAGCCTGCCCAACGCATTGCGAAATATGAAAAGGATTTGGAAAGGAAAAGGATTGCCGAATTTGAACGCAAGCAAAAGGTGCGGTTGGAAACTCAAAGGGCCGGTTGGGGGGAACTCTTTGTCGAAAGGCATGAGAACGGTCAGAAGAAATCCGAAGGACGCTTGCTCAGTGACGGAACAAAAGTCGGCCTTTGGACTTGGTGGCTGGAAGAGGGTACGAAAGAAAAGGAAGGGGAATACACAAACGGCTACCTCCTTTGGCTCAGAACCTATGAGCGGACTACCTCAGGGAGGAGGGTCCCCTTGCGTCTGGAATTGGAGGACCCCAGCGGCACAAGGGACGGGAGATGGACCGAGTGGGATGGTGAAGGTCGGAAAATTAGAGAGCGGGAGTATAAAAACGGAACGCTGGAGGGGCGTTGGACGGAGTGGCATAAAAACGGACAAAAATCCAGGGAGCGAGAATACAAGAACGAGGAGTTGGATGGACGATGGATCGAGTGGCTGGAAACCGGACAAAAATGGTATGAAGCTACTTACAAGAACGGGAAGGCAGAGGGCCGGATGACGGAATGGCATAATAATGCGAAGAAACGGTCCGAGAGGAATTTCAAGAATGGCCTTCTGGATGGGTCCTGGAACGAGTGGCACGAAAATGGACAGACCCGTTTCAATCGAACATACAAGAACGGAAAGGTTGTCAATGGACGGATCACCTCATGGCATGCCAATGGTCAGAAGCAAGATGAGGGGGCATACCAGGACGGACGAAAGGAAGGACTCTGGGAGGAATGGCACGAAAATGGGCAAAAGAAAAACCAAGGTCTTTACAAGCACGGAGAAAAGGAGGGACCGTGGGCTGGATGGAATGAGGACGGCAGGAAACAATATGAGGGGATGTACAGCCACGGCAAGGGCAAAGATCAGTGGACGGAAATGCATGAGGCTTGGTATGCAAACGGACAAAAAAAATGGGAACGAAAATTCAAGGATCGGATACCGGAAGGACGCTGGATGGATTGGTATGAAAGCGGCCAAAAATTGAGAGTGCGAGAATACAAAAATGGGGAGATTGAGGGCCGCTGGATGGAATGGAATGAAGATGGCGCCCTGAATCCCGAAATGAGTGGGTTTTATCGGGCAGGCATCAAAATTTCCGACTCCCCCAAAAAATATCCCTGACTCCCCCTAACAGAATTCCAATTTTCTATGCTAATATGATTCTCCTTGCGAACTTGGCAGGGATGGCTCACCATCTCCCCCCTCTACCTCTTACCCCCACCATGAAATCCCTTCTTCCTTTCCTTTGTCTTGCTTTGACTTCCCCGTTTGGATTTTCCCAAAACACGGTGATTGCCGATGACGGAATCGCAGTTCAGACAGCCCCCGCCCCCGGCGGCAGTAGCAATCGAGCGGCAGGTTCCCTAACTACCCACTTCAATGGTGGCAACGGTTTCGCAGGCAATATGTTCGACATCACACCGTCCGTAGATCTCGAAATAACCGGCATTGACTTCCACGCGCGGAACAACACCGGCTTGTTCGACATTGATGTTTGGTACCGCATGGGAACTTGTGTGGGCTTCGACATGAACCCCTCGGGTTGGACCCTCCTTGGTCAAGCGACAGGTATTCAGGGTGCAGGGGCCTATGGCCCAACGTATGCCGATCTGAGCGGAAATGGAGTGACTTTTTTGGCCGGCCAGGTCTACGGCGTTTACATGGACAATGTCAACTACAGCACCTCCGGAGGAATTAATTACACCAACGGATCAAGCACCCCGGAAACCTATGCCAATGCCGAGCTGACCTTGGATGCTTATTACGGCAAAGGAACTCCTTCCTTTACGGGTAGCACTTTTGTTCCCCGTGTTTGGAATGGCACGATCTATTACGACACCCCCGGTGGTGGTGGCGTACCGACTCTTGCTGTCACGAACTTGGTTGCCGGAGCAACCACGAGCGTTGATCTCACAAACTGCACCCCCAACGACACCGCTTACTTCGTGTGGTCCTTGGCAGGCGGCGGTCCCGTGAATACTCCGTTCGGCACCGGCTATGTCAGCCCACCCTACAAAGTGGTGCCAATGCAAACCGATGCCTTGGGAGCGGCCAACTTGATGCAAAGCCTCCCCAAAGGAACGACTGGAATCAATGTTTGGTTCCATGGCGCCGACTTACAAACGGCAACTCTGACCAACGCCTTGGCCATGACCATAGGCTAGGTTCCAACCTGGAACACCTTGCTCCCGCCTTGCAATAAGGCGGGAGCTTTTTTTTGCCAGATCTGGGCTCCCATGGGGGTGGACGGATTCACCAGCATGCTGGCGTGCGGACTGGTCAGGCCCATCGGCCAAGATCAACGCTGACGTTCTAGAAATGAAATGAGGTCGCTGAGTTCTTCTTCCGTCATGAAAGAACTCAAAGCAGGCATGGCGGAGACCGGCGCTTTCCACCCTTCTGCCAACCTAGCGTTTGGATCCAAAATAGATTGAAGGAGTTCTAACTTGCTTAATCTCGATCCCACCCCGTCTAGGGGTGGGCCAATACCCCCGCCGATTCCGCTCAAGGAGTGGCAACGATTGCATGACAAAACCATGTTTTGAAAAAACACTTGCTCGCCTCTCGTTGCATCTCCATTCTCGAGCAAGACGTCCATTGGCGCATCCGGCTCATGATCGGCACCCTCCTTGGCATATTTGTTGGCCAAGGCAAGCAAAGACTCCAAACCGCCCGCATCACCCAGTCGATTCAGAAACACGTCATCCCAATAGGCCGCACCTATGGACTTGCCCCACCCTCCAAAAAGGCAATTCAAGCTCACGGAAACTTGATCCGAGGAGGTAGAAAATTCAACGGCTACTGGAGTCCAACCCGAATCTTCAAACACAGACTCCGTAACAGAACGGGTGGGATGCACATTCATCAATGCTCCGTGAGTCGTTCCCTCATGGGTCAATCCCTCCGTCCGAATCCAACCGCCTAGGCGATAACGCGTATTTGGACGGACAGGGACATCGATGCACCAAGAAGTGTCGGCACCGGTTTGGGATGAAATTCGAAGAGCTCTGCTGCCGTTGCGTCCTCCGTTCAAACTCCAAGACACCTCGGCTACGCCGCCATATGATCGCTCGCGCCAACCCAATGGATCCGATGGGTGAGCCGGATCGGACCATTCGAAACCAGGGTTGGGCAATTCGTTTGCCGATGGGGCCTGGGAATCCCTCTTCAATAAGGGCAAGGCCGATTTCAAGAAAGAGGTGGGGTGAGCAACGATCGCCGCCCGAAGCGCCAAAGTCATCCATGTGTCCTCCGGAGATTCCAATATCGCGCGACTCACCAAGGAAATTCCAAGCACAGCGGATTCCGGCATACGTGATGCTGCAAGCAGGGCATGACGCCGGATGGATGGGCTGGCATGGTTCAGCACATCGGATTCAACAAGCCAGTTTGCCGAAGCATCCGAGGCCGGCATGGTCTGAAGAAGTGCGACCAAGACCCGGAAGTCCGAGTCAGAAGAAACGGAGGACATCACCTTTTTCCATTCCTCTTGAGAAATGGAAACCATTGCTGGCAAAATCCTCAATGCCTCCATGGCGGCCAAAGGGGGGCCATTTGTAATGAGCTGGACCAGGGAAGGAGTTAACCCGGACGGTGGCTCCGCAATCAAGTGCTGCCGAGCCGTAGTCCGCAAAAATCGATTTGGGTGACCCAAGGTTTTCAAGAAAGAGTCCGGTGAGGAATCCGCAATCTTGGGTTTGGAAAACGCGCCCTCTTTGCGCACAAGACGCCAAATCCGCCCATGAGATTGGTCACGCATGGGATTGAGGTGTGCACTTCCCTCCCCATATTCGATTTTTGGCAGACCGCGCTCCGGGTTTCCCGGCAAGTTGTGCAAAATAATGAATTGGGAAAAATCTGCGATCCAAACCGCTCCATCCGGCCCGACGGATGCTTGGACAGGGCAAAACCAATCATCCGTGGAAGCGCAAAGGTTGAGAGCATTGCGGCTCTCCCACCCGGCCCCCACCATGGAAGTATCGAAACGACCTACGGTATGGGCCGTCGGCCCACAAATAAAGGCAGAGCGATCGCTCCAAGAGGTCGGGAGTTGGCTTCCCGTAGAAAAGGAGTGCCCGGCGGCAGCGGTGTACTGCCCCATCCAGTCTCCTTGACGGATTTCAGCAAGGGCAGGAAACACCCAGGCGGTGTCGTGGACGGGCAAGGCGCCACTGTGATTGGGATTCGAGATGGCCATTTGAAGCTTGTTTGCGCCCACAAAGAAGGAAGGGGCACCATTTGCGGTAGAGCCAAAGACTTCTCCGTCATCTCGCAATCCCAAACCCCAAGTATTGTTCGTGAATTGGGCCATAAATTGGGGTTCTTGTGCACCTGGCAGGAGCCTCCAGAGACCACTTCCAAAACGACTCCCATCCTTTCGCGAGAATGCCGAGTAACCCACCGCCCCCCAGATGGCGTTGTCCGGGCCAAACCGAAGGTTGGAAGGGCCTGCGTGCGTATCGAAACGCCCGAATCCAGACGTCAGGATCAAGCGCTCATCTTCCTGATCATCCCCATTCGTGTCCCGAAACAGCAGGAGATCGGGAGCCATGGCAACAACCACTCCATCCGGCACAAGAAGAAGCCCGGTGGGCAAATTGAGTCCATCGGCAAAGACGGTCTTCTTGTCGGCAACACCGTCCCCATTCGTGTCCTCCAAGATGGAAATCCGGTCCGTCCCCCCCTTCTGGCGGACCTCGTTGGGGTAATCCGGTGTCTCAATGACCCAGCATCGGCCCCGGAGATCCCAATCCAAAGCGATGGGATTCACCACCATGGGTTCCGCTGCAAAAAGCCGAGCCTCCATTCCAGCCGGGGGCTGAAGATGGGCTTGGGCCTGGGCGGGGGTGGAAGGCAGTTGGAAAAGCATCCGCGGATCCCACTCTTCATAGTTGGGAACAAATTCTCGCTCTTCGTAATCAAACTCAGGCAATCGAAAAGCGGCCCTCCTGGCTGCAGCTTCGGGACCCGAAGTCCAATCCGTGGCTCGAATCAAGAGATCCAAAAATCCTGGTTCCTGCCAAGTTCGAGCGTCATGCCCTGAGGCGCAATAGAAAACGCGGCCCTGACCCTCTTGTCGAATCCACATCCAAGGCTCCGTGCCTCGCATGGCCAAGACCTCACGGCCGCCGTCATAGTGTGTCTGCACATAAGTTTCATCCCCGGATTCAAAGTTCTGCCACCCGCGCAGGAGGGGATGATCTTGGACAAGAACCGTCTGCCGAAAGACCTCCGCACCATGAGAGACAAAGCGAGCACCGATAAATTCCAACCACGCCTGGGATTGCATGAAACAACCGCTCGTGCAATGCAGTGCGAGAAAGCCGCCACCCTTGCGAACAAATCCCTGAAGGGCAGAAAAAAACTTGGGCGGAACGATGGCGTTCTGGGCCTGATTTGCATACATCCAAACACAATCAAAGTCCAGCAACCGCTGAGGGGTCACGGCACCGAGATCCTCCTCCCACTCCACGGCAATCCCAGCCCGCGCCAAGGGGCCCCAAACATCTTTGATCCGAGCCAGAGGCTGATGGTGCCCGCGATCGCCAATGTACAAAACATGCAATCGATCTGTGGAGAATGACGACTCGGCTTGCCCAAGGCCAGGAAGGAAGAGCAGCAGGATAACGGCCATCAGGAAAGTCGGATTTCCTTGAATGCTCGAATTTGATCTCGAATTGCAATTTCGGCGGGAAACCGCTCCATGGAGCTTGCCCCATAAAATCCGTCGAGTCCGGACACACTTTCAAGAATAGACTGGGCGTCGGATGGTGTTGCGATCGGACCGCCATGGCAAAGGCAAAGGACATCTTCACGCAGACCTTTGCAAGTATCCACAATGCTTTGAATCAAGGGAATGCATTCCTCCAGGGGATCTACAGTCTCGGCTCCGATGGTGCCCCCACTGGTGCAACCCATGTGAGCAACCACGAGATCCGCGCCAGCTTCGGTCATGCGCTGAGCTTCCTCGGGATTGAAAACATAGGGCGTGGTCAGCATGTCCATTTCGTGGGCTAGGGCAACCATATCCACTTCCAGCTGGTAACTCATTCCGGTTTCCTCCAGGGTTTGTCGGATGCGCCCCTCAAAGAGACCCACGGTTGGAAAATTCTGAATTCCCGCGAAACCCAATGCCCTTAAGTCCTCCAAAAACTGTTGAGGCATGATGAAGGGATCGGTAGCACAAACGCCAGCAAGAACAGGTGTGTGTTGAACCACAGGCAAAATCTCATAGGCCATTTCCTTGACGATTTCATTGGCATTGCCATAGGGCATCAAACCCGCCGTCGAGCCTCGACCAGCCATGCGGTACCGACCAGAGTTGTAGAGAATGAGAAGATCAATCCCGCCAGCTTCCTCACTCTTCGCGGAAATCCCTGTGCCGGCGCCACCCCCAATGATGGGTTCCTTGTTGGCAATACGCTGTCGAAAACGCTTCAGAATGGCTTGGCGGGAATGGTCAGACATGTTGATTGGTGTTCATGAGTTGGTCGAGATGGGCGACCGCTTCCTTGGCAAAAGAAGGGTCATTCAAGTGCAAGTCCAATTCCAGACAGGGGGTCGGAGAGGCATGGATCCTCCATGCCCGGTACAGGGCCTGTCTTGCCTCCCCATCTTCGAAGGGCTGACCGGGCGCGTCCAGTGCAGATACACCTCTTTTCGGGAAAAGACATCGAGTGGTCGCATGCGCAGGACAAAGCTTCCTACCGATATTCTCACCAATTTCCAGGCACTCCTTCGTGGTAGTCCGCATCAAAGTGACGTTTGCGTTGTGAACATGAAACTTGCGACTAGAAAAAGTGAGGGGTACCGTTTCTGGCGAGAGAAAGTTGACCATATCGGTTGCACCAGGGCAAACCACTTGAGGAACCCCTTTTTCAGCGGCCGCCGTCAATCGAGATGGTCCAGCAGAGAGGACCCCGCCGACACATTCATCTGCAATTTCCGTAGTTGTGAAATCCAAAACACCATGAATTCGGCCATCCCGAATGAATTTTTCCATAGTGGCTCCCCCATGACCCGTGGCATGAAAGACCAGGACTTCCCAGCCCCGTTCTTCACCGAGTCGTCTGGCTTCATCAACGCAGGCCGTGGTCACTCCAAACATCGTCGCGGCGACCAGGGGTCGATCCTCTGGAATGTTGTCTTCCGGTAAAACAAGCTCCAAGTGGGCCAGGTTCAAGAGGAGAGTGAGGGCTTGAGAGAATGTTCGACGAGAAATCCGATTCAATCCGGCGACATCCACCAATGGATCCACCATATGAATCTCATGTCCTTGGACATAGTGCTCCACTGGGCCAGCAGCCAAAGTAGAAATCATAACTCTGGGCATCCCAGGGGGAAGGGATCGCATGACTTGGCAGGCAATCGTGGTACCAGCACTACCTCCCAATGCCAGGACCCCTCGAATTTCGTGGGCATGAGCTCCAGCCCAGCGAGCCGCGCCCTCCGCCATTCGATTCACAGCCTCCCCGCGAGGAAGACTCCGAATCTGTTCCCATTCAGGGATGAGCTCGATTGCTGGCACATCCGGGGCCACGACCGGGTCGCCCAAAACGCCAACATCTACCAAGTGGGCTCGCAAACCAATTGAGAGCAACCGGTCCCGAATCCAAGCTCCCTCTTCCCCCTTGGTATCGCAGGTCGCCAAGATCAGAAAGGGAGGAGCCTCAATCATGGAGAAAAGTATAGAAGTCATCCGATACCATGGAGGCATGTGCGGAAAAGAGTGCCTCCGGTTTGTTGCTACCCCCAATGTTTTGGTCGAGGAGACTCCGTGGGGAGAAAACGAATGGTTCGTGCAAGCCCCTCTCACCCAGAGTGAACATTTGATGGTGGTTCGGGTAACCATGGGCCCAGGCCAAGCGCATCGATTTCACTTTCATCCCCATTTCGAAGAAGCAATCTATTTCTTGGAGGGCACGGCCACGCAATGGGTTGGAGAGGACCCACGCCCCATGCAAGCTGGAGACGTGGCCCATATTCCACCTGGAGAAGTGCACGGCACCTACAACACTTCTTCAGAGCCTTGTGTTTTTCTGGTGGCTTTGGCTAGTCCAAAATTTCAAGAGCCCATGGTGGTGGACTGTTGCCAGGAGGAACCTTGGCGAGACCTCATGAACCCGGACTGCGAAGACTACTCCCAATGACTTCCCACCCCTTGCCGGCCATTGACCTAGGGTTTCGCACCCTGGGCTGGGAAGGCGAGATCCCCGGGCTATTGAGTTTGTTGGAGCAAACTCTGCTTCCTTCCCAGGAAATGGAGGTGGAGGTGGCATCAGTCCCTGATTTAGTGGAGGCCATCCAACGACTTGTGGTGCGCGGCGCACCCGCCTTGGGCTGTGCTGGAGCCTACGGCATGGTGCTGGGAGTACAACACGAAACAGAATCGGCCAACGCTTGGCTGAAGCTGGCCGAAAAAGCCGCAATCGAATTGACCGCAGCGCGCCCCACCGCTGTGAATCTTGGACTCGGTGCGCAACGCATGTTGTCCTTCGCTCAGGCACTGGCCACAGCCGGTTCGGGAACTCCCATCGAGTGGTCTGAGTCCCTTCTGGAGCAAGCCCGCGCCTTTCACCTAGAGGACCAGGCGCTTTGCTTGGCCATTGGCAAAAACGGCGCTGAACTTTTGAACGACTCGCCCACCGTCCTGACGCACTGCAATGCGGGCGCCCTTGCCACCGGGGGCATCGGGACCGCCCTGGGCGTGGTGTATGCCGCCCGTGCACTGGGAAAAAATATCGCGGTCTTTGCCGACGAAACAAGACCCCTGTTGCAGGGTGCTCGAATCACGGCCTGGGAACTCCAGCGTGCCGGCATTCCCGTCACTTTGCAGTGCGATAGCGCTGCTGCCTCGGCCCTTGCCGCAGGCAAGATTGACGCAGTTGTTGTCGGTAGTGATCGCATTGCCGCCAACGGGGACGTCGCCAACAAAATAGGCACCTACCCACTGGCTGTCCTGGCTCGGGAACACGGCGTCCCCTTCTATGTAGCGGCCCCAACGACAACCGTGGACATGCAGTGTCCGAGCGGAGCCGAGGTCCCCATTGAACTGCGAGATCCAGAAGAAATCGCCCACACAATGAGCACCCGTCTGGCCCCGGCCGAGATTTCCTCCTGGAATCCGGCATTCGATATCACCCCGGCCAAGTTCGTGACGGCCATCATTACCGAAAGGGGCGTTGTAGAGGCTCCAAATTCCTCCAAAATGGCCGCCCATATGGCCTGAATTCTTTGTTTGGGCGGTACCAACTCTCCCCCAAGATCCTAATTCCGATGGTAAGATTCCAGCGGAATTCTGCCATGCCTCTCGTTGCCGTTCTGATCCTCCTGTCGTCCTTTTCTGCCCCTGCCCAGGGCGCGGGAGGGTTGCAGATTGCTCCTGGCCTCACTGGGCCTGGATTGCAGGAAAACTCGGCCTTGCCCCCCAATCTTGAGGAAGCCCTGGCCCAAGGGAGTTATTTTTCCTTCCGGGTGGATTCTCTGCGCAAGCCTTTCGACCTAGGGGGACAGAAAATCAGCTTCGAAATGGGAACGGATTCGGTAGATCCCCTGGATTTGGTGATCTTTTCGGATGTGGGTGGCTTTTCTCCAGCAAACGCCATTTTTTCTACCCAGTTGGCGCCTACCACGAGTGGCCGCCCCACCGTCTCCTTCATTGTCCCCCCACAGGGATTTGGCCCCCTTTCGGGATCCGTCCAATTCCGCGCCTATGTTTTCGGCGCCAACATTCTCCATTCCTCCCTGACTAGCCTTTCCAATCACCTGCTTTCTCAACCTGGCCCTCTGTTCAATGTTCAATTGCGGGTTTTTTCGGGAGGCACAGTGAATACATTTCCAAGCGGTTCCTGGTTTGAGGCAGGAACCGACATTCAGATACTTGCAAGCCCCAACCCCAACAATATTTTCCAGGGTTGGTCCGGGGATGTGACAGGCTTGGGGAATCCGCGCACCATCACGGTCAACCAGGACATGCGAATTACCGGGAACTTTGACTCCTTGCCCTCCCCCGACATGAGCCTGGGCATGAACTTGGCCGGAGTTCAAGACTGGTCCACTTCTTGGGCCTTCGTGGATGTGTTCAAGACTGCTCGCACTTGGTCCACTCGAGACGTCAATAACCAATCCGTTTGGAACAGCGGCATGGCTTC
Source organism: uncultured Planctomycetales bacterium (assembly GCA_964464385.1). Classification (GTDB taxonomy): domain Bacteria; phylum Planctomycetota; class UBA1135; order UBA1135; family UBA1135; genus CAYXFZ01. The sequence goes on along the minus strand of CAYXFZ010000008.1, from coordinate 7,954 downwards.
CGAAATGTCCGTGGACGGAAATGGTTGGCCGACTGGTCTCCCCTTTCTGGCCTCTGACGGCAATGATCATTTTGCACACACCCTCATGCCTGCTCCCGACTTTGGCACCTACACCGTGCATATGGAAGGCACAGGAGAAGTGCGCATCATCGCAGACGCCACATCGACCGAATACTCCCCAACAGGCGGCGCGTTCAGCAGCACCTTTGTCATTCCTAGCGGTGAAGAGGGCTCCATTGCCGTCGAGATTCTTCGTTCGGCTGTTTTGGATCCAATTCGCAAGATTTCGGTGGTGCGCCCAGGATTTGACAACACCTATCAAACCCTGTTCTTCCACCCCAAGTTCACCGAGCGCCTGCGCCCCTTTGAACATATCCGCTTTACTGGTTGGTCCAAGACCTCGAACTCGCCGGTCGTCTCCTGGAGTGATCGAACCACGCCAGACACCTACACCCAAACTGGAGTTGAAGGCGTCGCCTTGGAGCATGTGATCTCCTTGGTGAACGAAATGAAGGTGGATCTGTGGATCAATATTCCTCACCAAGCTGATGACGATTTCATTCGTCAAATGGCGACTTTGATCAAAACTACGATGAATCAATACTCGAAGGTATATGTCGAGTATTCCAATGAGACCTGGAACAACACTTTTGACCAGGCCGCCTATGTGCAAAATACGGGATTTTCCTTGGGGCTCAGCGATGACTACTGGCAAGCAGGAAATGCTTATCATGTTTTGCGTTCCACGCAAGCATGGAGTTTTTTCTTGGAGATATTCAACAACGATCCGACTCGTATTGTCAAGGTCATGGGTGGTCGAGCCTCCATGCTCTCCATCACTGGTCTTCGTTTCCAATACTTGAATGATCCGACTATCAACCCGAATTATCTGATGCCGGACGTGGTCGCCATAGCCCCGTATTTTGGCAGAAGTTATTCCCCTGAAGACATCCCCCCCATTGCGCCCAGTTATCCAACCGTAGATGACATGTTGGATGTCGTTGCTGCAAATGCCATCGCCGAGCTCCGCAACCAAATCATCTGGCAAACGGACATTGCTCGAGCGCAAGGGGCCCAATTGGTTTGTTACGAGGGAGGGCAGCACTTCCATGCCATTGAAGGGGCCGAGGCCGATGCAACCCTGATGGGTCTTATGCAGGCTGCCAATCGAGATCTTCGCATGAAGGACACGTACACCCGTTATCTGGATATGCTCCACTCGGAACGGGTTGGGGTATTCAACAATTTTTCTTATGTGGAGGCTTGGAATCGCTTTGGTTCTTGGGGTGTTCTGGAATACCAAAACCAACCCTATGCCGAGGCTCCGAAGTATCGCGCCTTGGCCGAGTGGCATCAGCCCTCCATTGTCATACGGAATCTTGTTGCAGGTGGACAGGCCCTCTTGTCCGCCACCTATTTCACTCCAAGCCAGAAGGCCTACTTTGCCTGTTCGTTCACGGGCCCCGGCCCCACAACGACTCCTTGGGGACTGGTCTCTCTTTCCAATCCGTTTATCAATCTCCCTGCTGTTGTTTCGGATCCGGTGGGTACGGCAAACCTTCCTCTGGCCGTTCCGGCCGGAGCGACCGGGATCCAAATCTGGATCCAGGCACTCGATTTGAGGTCCGGCACCTTATCCAACCCATTGGCTGAGGTCGTGGGTTGAAACTCGAGGCATGGGCGCCCTTATTCTGCTCCCATGTCTCGAGAAACCACCGTCCAGAAAATCCTCGCTGCTCGCGCCAGCGCCATTCTTCGGACGGATGACACAGACAACGCCCGCCATGCCATGCGCGCTGCAGTCCAAGGAGGGTTTACCGTCATTGAATTCACCCTCACGATTCCAAGTGCCATGGATTTAATTCGCGAGTTCGCGGCAAACAAAAATCTTTGTGTGGGCGCCGGTACCGTAATGACACCGGAACAAGCTCGTGAGGCCGCCTATGCTGGAGCTCGGTTTCTTGTGTCGCCGGTATTCGATTCCGAAATTGTCTCCCTCGCCAGAGAATTGGACCTTGCTTCCATCCCGGGAACTTCCACTCCTACCGAAATGGTGGTTGCTCGGCGCGGCGGCGCAGACCTTGTCAAATTATTTCCTTCTCCGGGGAATTTGTTGGATTTTCTGACTGCCCTGCGCGGCCCTCTCCCGGACCTTCGGGTATTTCCCACTGCAGGAGTGGACGAAGACAATTTTGAGGAAGTGCTAAAGCTCGGAGTTGCCGGGGTCGGCTTTGTCGCCAGCCTGTTCCGCCCTGAAGAAATGGCCAGTGGGAACTTCCTCGCCATCGAAGCGCGGTCCAAGCGCATTCAACAAGTATTGGCCAATGCAGGTTAAACTGGCAGGGTCTAATTCGGAACCACACACCATGGTTTGCATCACCTTCCTCCTCGCCGTTTCTCTTGCCTCCCCAATCGCTCCTGCTCAGGAGCGTGGTTACCAGTGGGAAGCCACGCCCCTGAATGGCACGGTTCTGCAGAGCAATCTTGGGCGCATGATCGCGCATCCGACCGACCCCAGCACCCTCTATTTGTGCACAGTTTCCTCTCTGGATCCCGTCACCGGGACTCCCGGACCCGGGGATGGGCTCTGGGTCACTCGTGATGCTGGAAATACTTGGTCCCAATTGAGCGATGCCTCCCTGGCTGGCGACGCCGAGATCATGGATATTGCCATTTGTCAATCCTCGCCCAACACTTTGGTAGTTGGCACAAAAGAAGATGGCGTGTTCCGTTCCACGGATGGGGGGTCCTCCTGGTCACCAATCCACAACGGCCTTGGTTTCCCCAACGCCAACTGGGGCGCAGTGGCCGTGGCCATGGATCCCGGGAATGCCAACCGCATTTATCTCAGTGTGGCCCAAACCGCGGGTTTCGATCTCTTGAACCCTTCTCCCAACCATCCTGGTTTTTTCTTTTCGCTGGATGGAGGACAGAGCTGGACCAGCAACAACTCGGGACTTCCGCCACGTTATGACAGCACTTCCGATGGCAAATCACGCACGGGTGTTGCCGCAAGCATTGTTGTCCTGCCACAGTCTCCGAATTATGTTTTGCTGGGCATGCTTGATGTCCACATCAACACTGTGATCTTGTTTGGAAGCAAAAAGGCCACGTCTTCTGGCCAAGTTTATTTCAGTGCAAGCTCCGGGGCTGGTACCTTCCAAAAGGCCAACTCCGGACTGCCCACGCAAATCAACCAGTCCAACAGCCTGGGCACCAGTACCGTTCGAGTTTCTTCCTCAACCATGATTCTCATGGCTGCTACGGGTCCCAAGGCCGCCGTCTGGGCCTCCCACACGGGCCTGACCTTCGACATTGATCTTGCCACCAACGTTCAAGTCAACAATCGCAGCAAAGGAATCTTTTTTACCAAAAATGGTTCCTGGACTGCACGCAACGCTGATCTTCCCTACATCGCCAATTGGACGGATCCTGCGTCCAATTCTGCATTGACTCTCAAGATTGTGGATGCCACACCTGCCGGGGCCGTGGGTATTGGTTCTGGCCCCGCCTTTCAAGCCTGCATGGTCGGATCCCTTCGCTCGGATGCGGGTGACCCTGCAAGCAACAACACCAAGGTGTATGGATCCTTGGATTCCGGCAAGTCGGGCTGGATGAAATCTTGGGATTCGGGCCTGGATTTCTCGCCCACTTTGGGCTACAGCGAGGCAAACGCAAACCTCATTGTCTTTAATGCCGACATGAGCGCCGCTTTCGCAACCATCCGCTGGTCAGACACAAACGTGACCACGCCCCTTTCGGACGACGATGGCGTCTATCGCCTGCGGATCCAGTGACTACAGGTCGAGACCCCATCCTCGTGGGCGTCATTGGGGGCAGTGGAATCTATGAACTCGATGGCCTCTCGGATGTCCAAAACCTCGAGTTGGACACACCTTTCGGTCGCCCCTCGGATGTCCTTCGTTGTGGGAAGTTGAATGGAATTCCGGTCGCATTTTTGCCCCGCCATGGCCGACACCACACTTTGACTCCAACGGAGGTCCCCTACCGAGCCAATATCTTCGCCCTAAGAGAGCTTGGCGTCCAGCGTCTCCTCTCCGTGAGTGCGGTTGGCTCTCTTTGCGAAGAATATGCCCCGGGGGATTTTGTATTGGTGGATCAGTTCATAGATCGAACCCATCGCCGCATTCAAACTTTTTTCGGGGATGGCTTGGTGGCCCATATGCCCTGGGCTCATCCTGTCTGCCCGGACATGGTGATGGCCGTTTCCGCCGCCGCCCAAGAAGTCGGCGTGGAGGCCCATGCTGGCGGCACCTATGTTTGCATCGAAGGACCTCAATTTTCCTCCAAGGCGGAGTCGGAACTCTTTCGATCCTGGGGGGCAAAAATCGTTGGCATGACCAATGGCACCGAGAGCAAACTTGCTCGCGAGGCTGGTATGAGTTGGTGTTGCATCGCCATGGTGACGGATTACGACTGCTGGTATCCCGACCACGACGACGTGGATGTCGCAACGGTTGTGGCCACGGCTCGAGCCAACGCCAAGAACGTACTCAGCTTGGTTGCAGCCTCCGTACCTCGACTTGCGGCCCTGGGTCCCTCGCCCTGGCCGCAAGTGGTCGCAAGGTCGGTCATGTCCTCGCCAGATCACACTCCGTCCGAGCAATTGGAAATTCTGAAGGTGTTCGCGGGCTCCATCTGTAAGGAAAAACCCTAATGCAGCATCAGAAAATGACCCTTTCCTTACCCAAAAAGGACAATTCAGGCGAAAGTGAAGTCCTCAAAATGAGTTGCTTTTCGAACCAAGACATGTAGGCAAAGTTGCCAATTTGGTGATTCTGAGCCTAAAAACACCGCTTAAGTGCATCTAGAGAACGTTAATCCCCAGAAATAAGCAATTTCTAACCCCAGGCTGAACAAAAAGGAATATCTTGGAATTTGTGGCTGGGTTCTTACCCGCCCCCTTCCCCCTTCCCCCTTCCCCCTTCCCCCTTCCCCACCAGCCCCATGACTTTAGGAAAAAGTTTAATTCTGCTTTTCACTTTGGCGAGCCTTACCGTCGCCATGCCCGCTCAAAACAACGACATTGATCCCGATGGTCGAGTCCTGCCCACCATGGGTGCTGGTACTCGCGGATTGGGAGATTTGATCGCTGGCCCCTTTGATGTTGAAGCTGGTCCCTACGACAACCGGTGCCTCGGTGTCGAAGAAGCTTTTGGTCATTACTGGGTCAGTGGCCGTGGTCATTCCTCGGTAGGCGATAACTTCATGATTCATAAGTACGATAAAAAAGGTGCTTATCTTGCTAGTTACCCACAACTCACTCCACTCAGTGGGTGGGGAGGCCGAGACATGGAGGCCGATGATAATGCCAATACACTCTGGATTGGCAACGATAGCGGCCTTGTAGAAGTCCAAACTTACGACCCGGTCACGGGTGGATTGACCCATGCCTCAACGGTGACAACTGCCGTCGTTGGAACGGTTCGTGCCTTGTGCCAGAACACAGCAACTGGAAACTTCTTCACGAAGTCTTTCACTAGCTCAACCTACGAGTTCGACATGGCTACGGGTGCTGTAATCAATGTGTTTCCCAATTCCGCTATTTCTAGCTACGGAATGGGTTACGATTCCAATAAGGGCACCATTTGGTGCTCGGACTCAGGTGGTTCGGCTACTGAAATGGACCCCGCAACTGGACTGGGCACTGGAGTTGGCTTTTTCACCGCTCTCGGTGGCTCCCCTGGTGGAGCAGATGTCTACAACGATCCTCTCAACGCCAATGGTCTCTCCATGGTGATGTTGCATCAAACGGCGCCAGACTCAATTGCTGTCTATGACACCGTTGGTGCACCCCCACCGCCACCTCCGCTTTGGCCTGAACTGCCAACTGTCTTCATTCCCGCAGTTCATAACGAGAACTTTGATGGTCACGCCGGTGTGGTTCCTTCGCACATGGGCGCCAACGCCTTGTCTGACATAACTGGTCTTCCAGATGCAGGTGCCTGGTGCAACATTGGCCAGCAAGGTGCTTGTGGCCAGGAAACTGGTTCTGGCGCGGGAATCTGGGCCGGAAGCGGCTCGGGTGCCTACTGCCTAGAAATGGGCGGAGATCCCTTGGGCCCAACTGGCTTCTCGAACCGCTCTGGCCTCATCATGGGTCTAGACGGAACCGGTGCTGGTGACTTGCTCTTGGATTTCGGCATCGTTGATCATGGTGAAGAAACCCATACATGGGACGGCATTTGGGTCAGCTCTGATGGAGTGAACTGGACCATGGTCTATGGACCTTGGTCACCTCTCCTGACGGCCTGGACAGTTGTCACTGGAGTCGACCTCTCTAATTCAGGAGTCGATACCAATGGGCAGTTCTACTTGCTGTTTGCTCAGATGGATAACTTCCCAATGGGATACCTGGACGGCATCCAGATTGATGACATTTCAATCTACAGTGCCGCTCCTCCGGGACCGACGATTGCAGTGACTAACCTCGTTGCTGGTGCAACGGCAACCGTAGATACCACGAATTGCACGCCTGGCGGCGCGGTCTTCGTCGCTTACTCTCTGGCCGGTGGTGGTCCAATTGGTACCCCCTACGGCAATGCGAATGTCTCTTCGCCTTACAAACTCATCAGGCTCGTTGCAGACGCTAGCGGTAATGCTTCCGTCAGCAACAACGTCCCTCCTGGGGCCTCTGGAGTCAACATTTGGTTCCATGGTGCTGATGCTGGAACGGCTCAGTTGTTCGTAAACAGCCTTGCATTGACCATCAAGTAACGGCTGACCTTTTCCCTTAGATACCGGCCCCCGTGCTTGCACGGGGGCCGGTTCCTTTTTTGGGGTCAAATCACCCCCCGAAACCTCAGGTCAGAAGTAGGGTTTCTTCCGTCATGCTGATGACCCTCCTTTTCTGTCTTGCCATTCAAGATCCTGCTCCACTCCCCCCGGGAGAGAAAACGGCGCCGTCGAATCCTTGGGAATACTTGACCGAAAAGTACGACGCAGATGACAACGGAATCATTACTCGCGAAGAATACTCCCGCTCGGATGATGCTTTTGGGAACCTAGATCGAAACGGTGACGGCACCTTGAGTCTAGAAGACTGGAGCTCGTTCGGTCGTCCATCTCGAGGCCGTCGCTCGGCACGACCAGGATCCCGAGATTCTTCCCAACTATCCCGCCGCGCGCGAGTCCCTGCTCTGCAAGTCGGCCAAGTCGCCCCGGATTTCAAGCTTCCCATCCTGGTTCATGCAGCAAAACAAACCGGAAAGAAAAAAATCGGAAAGGAGCCTCGACCCTCGATTCGACTTTCTTCTTTTGCCAACAAAAAACCCGTCGCACTTATTTTCGGTTCATACACATGACCACCCTTTCGCTCTTCGGCCGGTCGGCTGAATAAACTCTTTGAGGAATACGGAGACCGTGTGCAGTTTCTTCTTGTTTACATCGCCGAGGCCCATGCCATGGATGGCCGATCCCCCAACACACGCCGAGGCGCCCCTTTGGTTGAGGAGCCTGCGACTTTGAAAGAACGCTTGGCCGTGGCCGGACGGTGCGCCGTTGGCTTGTCCTTGAAGACCCTACCCACCGTAGTGGACCTCTTGGACAATAAGGTCAGTGCCACTTGGTCCGCCCATCCAGACCGACTCTACCTGATTACCAAAGATGGAACATTGGGATTCGTCGGTGGGCGGGGGCCTCAGGGATTCCGTCCCGATCAACTGGAAAAAGCGATCCGCTCAGAACTCGGCCTGAAAGACAATGTTTCCGGCGAAGATCGTGAAGAGGACAATCGACCCCGAGATTTGTTCTAGTGGAATTGTTGTCAAATCGCGGTTGAGCACGACCAAATCCGCATGCATTCCGGGGGCAATGCGGCCCAAATCATGTTCGCGAAATGCGGCGAAGGCCGGCCACTCCGTGAGCATGGAAAGGGCCTCTTGACGAGTCAAGGCTTGATCCATGCCCCATCCTTCTTGCTCAGGTTGGGTAT
>CAYXFZ010000007.1:35650-38572 GCA_964464385.1 uncultured Planctomycetales bacterium | reverse complement strand
CCGAAACTTGGGCATCTTTAGCCTGATTATTCAGCCGATCCGAGGACATGAAGGGACTCAAATATTTAAATGTAGAAGCATCAGATAAAGATTTTGCAATAATCAAACTAGAAGTACCAAAACCGGAAATCTTCGGTTCAAGCTTGGAATCAATGAGAATATTTCCAGGGTGAAGACTCCCATGGATTGCTCCTTGCCCGTGTGCGGAATCAAGCGCATCTAATACTTTGACAAATTGAAAAATTGCATTTTCAAAGAAAACACTCGGCCAAACAGGAATCGGTTTCACAAGGCCAAAATAATTATCTAAACTGTTCCATCCAGCAACAAATTCCATTACAACATAAAGTGTTCCCTGGTCTTCACCTACTGAATAGATATCCAGAATGTTGAAATGATCAATCCCTGAGGCTACTGAAGCCTCGCTCTTAAATCGACTTCGAGTCTCTGCATCAACGCTTTGCGTCTGCCCAAGGATTTTGACTGCAACGGTCCTCTTTAGATTCCCCTGCTCAGCCTCCCATACATTACCCAAGAGACTGCTGCCAATCGGTTTTATCAAACGGACTTCACCCAGTCGGTCACCTGGAGAAAACAGAAGAGGGTCTATTTTTTCTGCGACCTCCAGGAGACGGTGTCGATCGGTCACAGCCTCACCAAGATGGACTTCTAGGTGTTCACGGTATTGCGATGCCTCAAAGGTAGGAGCAACCACGAGGAGATTGCGTGACAATGCGGTGGCATCGTCCTCATTCAGACTTTCACCTGGCTTGGGATGAATGACGACCACACCTTGCAACCCTCCGGGCAATAAAACAGGAGCGCAAATTTCCCTAGGGAGATCGAGCTGCATTTTTCTTTCAGCTACGGCTAGGTCTGCCAACTTTTCCTCAATCCCCAGCTTTCCCGGAGCAGAGTTGCCAGGAAGACCCCCCCGACATCCCCTCAAGGATAAGCCCTCTGAAGTGGGGGTAAAAATGCGACAATCCCCAACGTTTAGAATTTCACAGATTTTGTCAGCCACAGACGTATAGAAAAAATCGGCATCCAAATTCTCCGTAGCAATGGATGCAAGCTCAAGTAATGACTTTAACTCCTGAGTTCTTTCTTGGACAACCTCCTCAAGATGTTCTTGATGCTTCAGATTCTCGGAAAAAATCCTATCGCGCTCCTTTAAAAGCATAAGGAACTCCCATGTGGGATCATGGATCCCCATATCCTCCATGGAAATACCCTGTGATTGTAGTTCAGAAATCGAAGTTGACCAGGGGCGGCAACAAACCAATATTCTTTTCGCATCGTGGGCTAAAAAAACTTGACAACGAAATGAGATTCCCTTTTTCAAGGTTCGTAATGTAAAAGTAGTCTGTGGATGTTCGCTCCACAGACCGAAATTAAAAGAAATTTTCGGACGCACTAACTCACCCAAGTCGCTAAGAAACTCTCCATCCTTATACTCCGGACAGTGGTGTAATAGTCGAGCCGAGGTTCCAAATACTCGCATTTCCTCAGAGAGGAAAAAGTGCCATGGAAATGATGCTTTCACAAAGCTCATTTCGTCATTCTGACTGAGATTCATTCGGCGTAGGAAAGCTGGAATATTAATCCATGGGGGCTAGTCCCCAACTGACGGACTTCTTCGACCACCACTTCAACACCCGTTTTTCGTGCAACCCCCTCGATCAATCCCCGAACAAAATACTCAAGGCCTGGGCGCTCCGTCATATATTCCAAAACAAGCGAGTCTTCCTTAACTTCTTTAACGGAGAAAGAAGGGGGGTCGAGAGCAGGAAACAACGATTGGATTCTCGAGTGCATTGCGTCCAAATTTCCAAGGAATCCCGCAAAATCAGTGCCACACATTTCCAAGAACTCGCCGTAGTGATTTGGACCAGTTTCTTCCATCCAGTGAACGCCAAACCCAAACAAGAGATCAGGGGCGTTAGTCTGCATGGTTTCGCAAGCAGCACCAACAAGCTTATATGTCATGTCATCAGGATAAGTTTTCATTGCATCAAACTCGGAAACCCCAACACCAGAAATTCGAACAACATTTTCCCAAACTTCCAGCCCACCATTTTTCGTGATGAATCCCCGGAGCGAATTATTGACGAGTCCGTACATGAGTAACTAAGCTAGGTTGCCCCTATCATACAAGCATCCCCTAAGGAGGACTGAGCTACCCCCCCAAAAATCTTCCTTTCTCCCACATCTAGTGTGAACCGCCGGAGTGCTAAATCGTTCTGGCTGGTATAACCCAATCCTGAGTACAATCATTCATGGCCGGAAAATTCAATTACATTCTCACCCTGTTACTGGGAATTGGTTCGTTGTCGCTGGCAACCTGCCAAGCGCCCATTCATGACCGGGAAACAAATGAAACGGAAGAGTTCAATATTGTCGAACTGGATCGACTTCAATGGAGTATTGGGGATTTAAAAGCTGAAACTGTTTTTCTGTATATAGATGGGCAGCCTACTCATCAAACCACCGTTCGCAATTCAAGCGATCGAAATATTTGGTGGCCAGGCCTGCGAACAGGTAGAACAGGATCTAGCTTTCGACCTGCCAGGAAGGATTCAGAGCCGGACGAAGAAGGGGAAGAGTTCCTCGGAGGTTTTGGGATGGGTAGCGTGGCCATAATTGGCTGCTATGCGGGAAGTTCTAGTGAATTTAATCCTGAAAGAAATGATTCTTATTTAATGGAGCCTGGAGCCAAAAGAAATTATGAAAAAAACATGGAGAAAGTCAAAGAAGGTTTTGTCTTCAGTGGCTGGAATTTTAGCGGAGAGACTGATTACCCCTGCTTGGAGCCTCTTACTGATTACCCCCCTTTCGGAACCGCTCTTCGCATTGATTGGGACGAAAATGAGGGATGCTCGGTAACAGGTGGATACGTATATCGAAACGAAAGACTGCCCG
>CAYXFZ010000007.1:33386-35640 GCA_964464385.1 uncultured Planctomycetales bacterium | reverse complement strand
TCGAAGACCGCAAGAACACACTTTCTGAAATCCTCCCCTCAAAAAACCCCTGAGGGATCCCCACTTGCGAGACAATCTTTGGGGGAAGATTTGATTTCTTTTTCTCTTGGTTGCCGCTCTTGCCCCTGTTCTCTCAGTTGTTGAATCAGGATGACAGGCCGCTCCTCCTCATTGTTCTTGTTGCTTGTCTTGGCCCTCTTCTGTGGCCTGTTTCTCTTTTTTAGTGAAAGGGCTGCCCCGAGCAATTCGGTCGTTTTGGAGAAGGACTCTGCTAGGTGAAGATGATGACGGTCTATTGGGTATCTATGCTTCAATACTTGAAAACGAAGGAGGGATCACTTCCTCTCCTTTCGAATTTTTCCGCCATGCAAGGGCAGGGCCCCAAAACTCAATAGCGCCCTGGTTCGCGGTTTTCGGTGCCCTGGATTTCCTGGAGGGAATCTCCCAAGCGAGCACGCATGGTGTTGGCTAGGGCGGTGAGTCGGGCCACGGTTCTGGGGTGCTTGGCCGCTACGTTTTTGCTTTCGCCTAGATCTTTGCCAAGGTGATATAGCTCCAACTCGGTTTTGGCGGTGTAGTCGTAAGTTCCGGGAGTTCCATTTGCACCTTTGGTCTGGCCCTGCATAGTCCGGTAGCCGTGAGGGAAGTGCAGCTTCCACGGGCCTTGTCGCATGGCCTGGAGTTCGTTTTGGCGGTAATAAAAAAAGTAGGTGTCCTTTGGGGAAGGCGCGCGGCGTTTGCCTTGCAGGAGAGCCCAAGCATTGGCTCCATCTATGGGGATTTCTGGGAGGGGCGCTTGGATCAAATGGGCAATCGTGGGAAGCACATCAATGGTCATCCAAGGCGTGTCCGACACTTTTCCCGCCGGGATGTGTCCCGGAAGGCGGACCAAACAGGGTACGCGCACGCCACCCTCGAAGGTCGTGCCCTTTCCTTCGCGGAGCAGGCCAGTTGAGCCACCATGGTTGCCATAGGAAAGCCAGGGGCCGTTGTCGGAGGTGTAAATGACCAAGGTGTTTTCCGTCACCTTGGTTTCGTCCAAGGCGGCCAAAACTTTGCCAACGGAGGCGTCAATCTCCTCGATGACATCGCCGTAGCGGCCCTGCTCACTGCGGCCGACGGAAGCCGGATCGGTAAAGAGCGGAACATGTGGCATGGGGTGGGCCAAGTACAAGAAAAACGGCTCATCTGCGTGCCGGCGAATGAAGTTGGCGGCACGGTCCCCGAAGTCGGTGGTAAAGCGCATCTGATCTTCGGCGGTAACTTCCGCGTCGGCGATCTCCAAGCCCTCAAAGGTGAACAAGTCGGGATAACCGCGCTTCCTTTTTTCCACGGGGTCGGAAAACCGGGCGTAGTTCGGATGCCAAGGCCACATGTCGTTGGAGTAAGGGATGCCATAAGATTCGTCAAAGCCATGGTTGGCCGGCAGGAATTGGTTTTGAAATCCCAAGTGCCACTTGCCGAACATGCCCGTTGCATAGCCCTTGGATTTGCAGAGTTCGGCCAGGGTGGTTTCGTCTGCATGAATGCCGTGTTTGTTGCGTGGGCCGAGCGCACCGTGGATGCCCAGCCGATTGGAATAACAACCCGTCAGCAGGGACGCGCGAGAAGCGGAACAAACGGGCTGGGAGACGTAAAAACTGGTGAAGCGGGTCCCTTCAGAGGCCAGGCGGTCCAGGTGGGGGGTTTGAAACCCGATGGCGCCCTGAGTGCCGATGTCCGCCCAACCCTGATCATCGGTGAAAATGACGACGATGTTGGGTGTTGGGCCATCCCATTGCGCCACGGGCATAGTGCAAGCAGGAAGACTGAACAAAAACACGGGGACAGAGATGGACAACCGCATGGCGCAACCCTAACAATGCGCGAGGGGGATCCTTCGGCTGGCCCATGGCCGAAATCAGGGGGCGAGTGATCGCTTCTATATTACCTCAGAATGAACAGCATAAGCGATCGTACGGAATACTTTGTGACCTGTTCCCCAGGCTTGGAGGCGGTTCTCTTTGAAGAGGCCAAGGCTCTGCGTTTGGCCAAGGTGGAGCAACAGGTGGGGGGAGTGTGTTTTGTTGGCGCGATGGGGGATGCTTGGCGGGCAAACCTGGAGTTGCGTACAGCCATTCGAGTCCTGCGGCGCCTGGATCGGTTTTCTTGTCCAGATGAGCAAGCCTTGTACCAGGCTGCCTCGGCCTTGGATTGGTCGCAGTATTTGACCCCGGAGGGGAGTTTTTTCGTGGATGCCCAGTGCCGGGAATCC
>CAYXFZ010000007.1:18327-33376 GCA_964464385.1 uncultured Planctomycetales bacterium | reverse complement strand
GAACGTGTTGATCCAAACGCGGAGGAATCCGCACTGGATCATTCTCAATTCGTGGCCCAACGCACCAAGGATGCGGTCGTGGATTCCCTACGGGACGCGAGTGGTTTGCGCCCTTCGGTCGCAAAGGAGGATGCCGATTTACGCATTCACGTTCATTTGTGGCGGGATCGTTGCACCTTGTCGGTGGACACGTCCGGGGATTCTTTGCACAAGCGGGGATGGCGAACCTACCAAGGGCTTGCACCGGTGGCCGAAACCATCGCCGCGGCCATGGTCTTGAAATCTGACTGGGATCGTCGCGCCCCTTTGGTGGATCCCTTTTGTGGCTCCGGCACAATCTTGATCGAAGCCGCATTGATCGCTTCGGAAACCGCCCCTGGGATTTTCCGGAGTTTTGGATTTGAACGCTGGCCAGGCCATGATGTTCAAGCTTGGGAAGCCTTGCAGGAGACCGTTCGTTCTCGCTCCAAGATGCCAACCAAGTTGCGGCTGCTTGGCCGGGATTTGGATGCTTGCCATTGCGCCGGCGTTCTTGACCATGCTACCAGCATTGGATTTGCCGCCAACATTGAGGTTGCTTCAGGGGATGCTCTGGACTTCCCTTGGAAACCAAAGTGGGGGGCTACGGTAGTTTCCAACCTTCCCTATGGTGTTCGTTCTGGAGATCCCGAATCTTTGGAACAACTGTACCGAGAATTCGGCGCCTCACTGAGGGATGCTGGGTCAGGCTATTTCTTTTCGCTCTTGGTCGGGAATCGCCAATACGCCCATGCTCTGGGCTTTCAGAATTGGGAAAGCCATCCGATTCAAAATGGTTCGTTGCCATGCCGGCTCTTGCTCGGCAAGCTCTCCTGATCAGAGGCAAATCAAGACTTGCAACCCATTGGAAACCGTTTGCGTGGAAGGGGAAGTGGATTTCCTAGTCCGTAGCGTTGGTCTCCGTATGGTTTGCCCACAAACTCGTCCTGGCTTTCAGCACCGTTGGCCTTAGCGTGTTCCTAGTGGTCGTCCCTATCGTCCACGGAACATGCGACGAAAGCAGGGCGGGGGATTTTTCACAATTTTTTGCGCAGATGTATTAGACTTGAATTTATGATCCAATTCCTGTCGGTACTTTTCCTCACAGCCTCTTTGGCCGTTGGAGTCCCTGTCCAGGAACCTGTGGCTGAACCTGCTGGCCCGGTTGAATTGGACTTGACTGAGGATTTTGCCTTGCATGCTGCATGGAAGGGGCAGGCCACGCGTCTGCAGGAGGCCGGCGCCAAGGTTCTTTCCAAAGAACGCACTCCGGAGCAGATCAAGTTAATGGGCTCAATTCAAATTGCTAGCAAGCAACTTACGGATCTGGTTCACTTGCCGGCATCCGAACGGCCGGAGGATTATGAAGAACGTGTGGCCAATCTTCGCGAGGAGCGGCAGACAAAAGAAAGGGAATTGAACCGCATGCTTGGCCTGGATGAAATCCTTGCCACGCCAACAACAGCAACGATCATCGCCGCCATTCCCGAGGGGGGGATGTTGGTGGACTATGCCATCAAGAACCATGTTTTTGCGTGGACCGTCAGCTCGGAAGGCGATATTCAGCTGTTTTATCTAGGCAAAGCTCCGGACATCGAGAAATTATCCGAGGCATTTCTCTTTGATTTGGCGGCTCGTCGTGGCGCGGCAGCTTTGTTTGACAAGAATGCTCCAGATCTAAACGACCTTCTCTACGATGCTATTTGGAAACCCATTGCAGAGCAGGTGAAGGGCCGCGAACGCATTTTGCTTTGCCCTGACGGTTTTCTCGGCAAGCTTCCTTTCGCGGTGTTGCAGGAACCCGACGGGAAATTTCTCTTGGAAAGCCATGATTTCGTTTACCTGGAGGACCCGACTGCACATGTCAAGCAAACGCAGGCGAAGTTTCGCTCCGAGGGGAGTTTCTTGGCCGTCGGCAATATTGACTATGGCGAGGCCTATGCCATGGAGGAAGAAAAGAAGGACAAGTTTGTCGCCTTGGCAGGCAATGTAGATTTGCGTGCCGATTTGGGCATGTATTGGGAACCCCTGGCAATGACGAACTCGGAAACGCTCACCATTCTTGGCATGCATGCTTCCGTCATGAAATCCACACATGGTCGGGCTCGGTTGTCCGGTAAGGTTGCTACCGAGGTTCGCCTCAAAAAGGAAATGCCCAAGTACAATTTCCTGCACTTGGCTACCCACGGTTTTTTCGCACCGGATGAACTGGAAAAACAACTGCCTGGTCTTTCCGCTGGTTTAGTCTGTGCGAACGCCAACACTAAAAAAAAGGAGGGCGAGGATGACGGCTTTTTGACGGCAGAGGATGTTGGTTTTATGGATTTGCAGGATTGCGAAATGGTTGTGCTGTCCGCTTGTGAAACGGCATTGGGTTCTGTTCGGGCGGGGGAGGGCCTGCAAAGTCTCCGCCGAGCCTTCACCATTGCCGGTGCCGATACTGTGATCTCCAGTATGTGGAAAGTCGAAGATCTGAGCACCTCCGCTCTCATGGCCCACTTTTACGAAAACCTTTGGATGAACGACCAGGGCCGAAGCGAAGCTCTCCGCAATGCCCAATTAAAGATGCTTCGCGAAAATCGCGCCAAGGGCGGCTCTGGCCGCCCTAGCACCTGGGGTGCCTTCGTCCTCGCCGGCGACTGGCGATAACCAAAACTAACCCGAACTAAAATAACAGCCAGTTTCATCCCGGACACTTTGGCCTGTTGTTTTCGTTCGTGTTTGTTTCGGGTAAGGTAGAGGCATGCTCCGTCGTCCTCCGGGCCTCCTGTTGTTTTTCACGGCATTTCTGGCCTGTGCTGGATCCGAAACTTCAGAGGTTGCCATCGTCCTTGGGGGGGATCGAGTTGGATCTTCTCCCCTAAATGTTCTTCAGATTGCATTTGCCAAGGAGCGCCCACTTTCTGCTAACGAACGAGCGGACACGATTGCAGACCTATCCAAACTGGGGAGCAAGCCAGCTCTTAAATTTTTGGAAAAAATGGCCCGTCAGGAGATAGATCCTGTGGTGAGTGCCATTCTTGTTGAAGAGATGAGCCGTCATCCAATGAAGCAGCTGGTGGTCTCAAAGTTGCTTCGATTTGCCAAGGGCCAAGAGTGGCCGTTGGCAAACCCGGCGATGGCCGCTTTGGTGGAATTAAACTATGAAAAGAAGGAAAATTTGCTCCGGGCTTTGAGCGCCTCTCAAACCGAACAAATTCAGCTGTCTGCCTTGGACCTCTTGGCTGGATTGGGAACCGAAAAAGGAGTGGAAACAATTCTGACTCGGTTTCATCATCCCAGTACTTCCACCACCGTGCGATACAGCGCATATCAATTTTTGCGAACTTATAAGCACGAGATTCCCGAGAAGACAATGCTGCGTGCGGTGCAGGATGACAATTCTTCGATTTGCGCCTTAGGGTTGGAAGATCTGCTTGCCTCCGGCCATTCCGACTTGGAAAAGCTTGCTTTGAGGCAGGTTCGGCGGGGGAAATTGCGGGATCCGTTGGCTTCTGTTTTGCTTCGCATCTTGGGTCCTTTGCCCAGCGAGACCGCATTTGCAACTCTGCTGCAAATGGATCTTTCCTTGCAACCGACCTTGGAACCAGAAATTTTGAGAAATCTTGCACAGCATGCAGATCTCCACAAGAACAGTTTGGTGACGGGTCTGAGAAACCGCCGGTCTTGGGTCCGGATGCGGTCTGCCATTCTTTTGTTGGAGTATCCAGATGCAGAAGTTTCGGATGCTTTGCTCAAACGCCTATCCCTAGAACGAGATGTGGATGTCCAGCGCCTCTTATTCGAAGGATTGGGTCGGGCGGAATGGGATCGCGTCCCTTCTTCTTTGTTGACAATGGCCAAGAAAAGGAGTCGCGCCCAGCCAACCGCGCTCCGCACCGTGCTGACCTGCTCAGCCGGGGATGGCAAAGTGGCGAGTCTTTTCAAACGCATGTTGAAATCTTCCCGCTTGGAGGAACGTATTCTTGCCATGGATGCTATTGGTGCAACAAAGACTCCGGGATTTGGTGAGGCCATTGCCATCAATTTGGATCACAAGGCCTGGCAAGTGCGCTTGACTGCGGCCGAGGTTCTGGGCGGAATCCGAGACAAGCGTTGGATTGCCCCCTTGATTCAAAGGCTCCATGTCGAGGATCGTAAGCGGGTCTTCGGTGGCATTGGTGGTGCTCTTTTTGCCCTTACTGGAGAAGGCCTCCATCGCAGTCCTTCTATGTGGTTCCGTTGGTGGGAGGATAACCAAGAGGCTCTGGCCCTTCCGGCTTCTGCTGCGGTGGTCCCCGTTCGGGAATTGGGAAATACCGTAGCCGGTTTTTATGGTGTTCCTGTCGATTCCAACAATGTGGTATTCATTTTGGATCACTCTGGCTCCATGTCGGCGTCGGTGCAAGTGCCGAAGGGTAGTACCGTTGTTGCCGGTGTTCACTATTCGCGCTGGGACGAAGCCATTGCGCAGGCCCGCTCGGCCGTTGCAAAAATGACGAAGGAGAGAAACGTGAACTTTTTGGTTTTCCAGGATGAAGTGGTTCCATGGCAGAGGAAACTGGTGCCCATGGACAGAAAATCAAGAGTGGCCGCCGGCAATTGGCTGGCTGGTTCCTTTCCACAGGGTGGCACCAATCTTTATGCTGCTCTGGAGGCTGGACTCTCCATCCGAAATGTTGAACAGATCATTCTCTTGACGGATGGCGAACCCAGCGTTGGAGAATATCAAGTTGCTGAGGATATTCTGCGGGAGATTGCATGGTTGAACTTGACTCGCAAGATTGCGCTGGATTGCGTCTCTGTGGGTCGGGAATCCGCTCTATTGAAGAAGCTTGCCAGGCAAAACTACGGTCGTTATGTTTCGGTTGGGCTCCCTGGAAAGCTGAAACCGAGCCGGTCCTTACGAGTTTATGGTATGCCGAAGGTTCCAGTCCGTTGAGCAAAAACGACGAATCGCCCTCTTGTTCGTCTTGCGAAATCCTTCGCGGCGAAGTGAACTCCATCTATGCCTTTGCCGAATCCAGTGGCGGGACGGATGATTTGGACGAGCTTTTCTGGCGGATGGCCGATGACATTGCTGCTGCCCTGTCCCTTGAAGATTGCGTTCTCTACCTTAGAGAAGGCGAAATGATGGTGCAGAAAGGAGCCTATGGAATCAAAGCTCAGGATCACAAGGTGATGGAACCCATTGAAATCCCTGTCGGGTCAGGAATTGTTGGTACTTGCGCTGCCACCGGCCTTTCCCAACGAGTGGATGACGTCAGCAAATTTCCTGGTTATATTCCGGACCAATTCCTGGGTGCTTCCGAGTTGAGTGTTCCTGTCATTTTTGAAAACCGGGTCATTGGGGTGTTTGATTCGGAGGCATCGCGCTTGGGTGCGTATTCAGACCGGGATTGTGAACTTCTGCAGAAATTTGCCCGCATTGCAGCCCCGCGAATTGTTGCTGCCCTGCAACAGGTCAAGTTGGAGGAATTTGTGGTTTCATTGGTTGAGGAGCGGGAACAACTTCTGGGCGAAGAATTGGAAGCTTCCGGCCGCGCCCCTCTTCCTGGCCAAACGGTCGGCCCTTTTCGGTTGCACCGCCTCTTGGGCCTAACTCCAGATACGACCATCTGGGTGGCGGACGAAAAGCCTCTTCAGAGGAAAGTGACCTTGAGCATCCTTCATAAATCTGGGGGGGCCCAATCAATCCCCTCCGGTTTTTTTGCTCAGTTGCAGGGTGGGTCACGGCTCCATCACCCAGGAATTGCCGAGGTGTATTCCAGTGGTTCGGATGAGGGCTGGCATTGGAAGTCTCAAGAACACATTCCTAATGGCCAACTCCTCTCCTCCTTCTTGGACTCCATTTCTCGATTGCCGAACTTGCCTGAGCATTACTTCGAACTTCTTGTCGGTATTTTTCGCAATGTGGCGGATTCCTTGCTGTTTGCTCATTCTGAAAATGTAATTCACGGTTCTCTTCGCCCAGAAGTTCTCGTGCTTTGTCCAGGTTCGGCTCCCAAAATATTAGGATTTGGACAATCCGTACCCCAGGACGACGAGGACTCTCGATCCTCAGATGCCGTGGCCTTGATTCAGACTCTTTATCACGCCTTGGCTTTTCGAGAAGTCGGCACGGATTCTTATTTGTCTCCCAGTTTGATTCGGCCGGAATGCCCTTCATGGTTGGACGAAGTATGCCAAAGGGTATTGAATCCTGAGCACGATATTCCGAAATTACTGGAAATTCATGGGATGTTGGTGACTAACGAAGCCAAGTCCATTGAACCAAGACCGCGATCCGTTTTACGGAATTGGTTGGCAAGGTTTTCGATTTCTTGAGGAAATCAAGGTTTTTGGCCTGACTCCAGGCCCAAGGCCCAAGTCACCAACATTTGAAAGTCTTCTAAAGTAGCTTCACCCTCAATTCGACCAACTTCCTTGCCGGTCGCGTCGAAGGCTAGGGTTAAAGGAATGGGGCCGGGCAAACTCAACGCCTGGTTGATTCCCTCGTAATCGTCTTCGTTCAAGACGAGAACAGGAAAATCCAGGGAGTGATCCAGTAAATGTCTGCGGATTTTTTCCTCGGCTTCTTGCTCCGTGATACCGGCAATCATGAGATCGTAGGAAATTGTCATGAGTTGTACGCCGCCGGATTCGGGTGAGGATGTGGCCTGGACCAAGTCGGGCAATTCAGCGACACAGGGCGGGCACCATGTGGCCCAAAAGTTCACAATCATGGGGGAACGAACCCCAGCTTCCTCAGGGAACAGATGCGCCAAGGTTTCTTCCAGCGTTCCCACGGTTACCACGGGTTTTGCCGGGCCTGGAGAACAAGCGGCCAACGTCACCAATCTGAAGAGGCTACGAAACGAGAGCATCAACCTTGGGGGGCCTTCGACGAACCAGCGCCAGACCGGCGCTCTCTTTTGATGCCTCAGCCGTAGGGTTTGGTGATGGGTGTGGCAACCTTTTCTCCACTCAAAACGGAACGAAGTGCAAGGTCGGCATAATTGACCAGATCCTTTGGCTTTTTGCGCCCGCGCGGATCATTGTCCAAGGCGCCTGAGTAACAAAGGACGCCCTTGGAGTTCACCACGAAAACATGGGGTGTGGTTTGTGCTTGGAAGTAATCCGCAATTTTGTTGCCCGGATCCACGAGTGCCGGAAGAATCATTTTCTTTTTGGCCCAGTGGTTGCGAATCTGTTGGTAGGGTTTGAGAGGATTGCCGTTTTTGTCTTTGCCTTCGGGTTTAGCGTCGGCCAACTCACGGAAGTCGCTATTGATCGTGAACACTGCGACCTCCTTGTTGCCGGCATAGTCCTTTGCCAATTGGTTGATTTTGGGGCCAGCAGCACGAAGGGTTGGACAATTGAAGGAATACCAAGCGAACATGACTGCCTTGCCGCGAAGTTCCTTCATCGTGACTTTTTGGCCGTCCACATCCATGAGGGATAAATCCTCAGGGACCGTGACACCAACCTGCAAAACTTTGGGTTGCTTCGGTTTTGGAGCTTCTTGGGCATTCTGCCCCAGGAGCATCGGAGAAAGGGCAGAGAGGAGAATCCAGGCGAATTTCATTGAGGTTAATTCTAGCAGTTACAGAAGAAACCCGGGGCAGAATAAATGTGTATTTAGCCCGGGATGAAATGCGCTGTCATTCTGTTCCGGGTTACGTTGCTCAATTCCTTCATGGTTGCGGTAATGCCGCCGGTTGTGTCCACCACGTGATGGGCTTGACGGTAGAGGGGTTCGCGCAGGAGGAGCAAGCCCCGGAGTTCCTGCATGGGGGCCTCTAGGCCGGCCATGGGGCGGGAGTCCCCTTGCTGAAGCACTCGCTCCATGTGGTCTTCGGGCTTGGCCTTGAGCCAGACCGTCGTGAAGCAGCGCCGCGCCAGGGCGAAGGAAGTCTCGTCTTGAACTAACCCTCCAGGGAGGGCAAGGACTTGGGGTTGATCCGAAGAAGCCAATTTCGAAAGAGCTTCTCGGGCCAAGCGGCGATAAAAGCCCTCGCCATGCAGGGAAAAGATCTCAGAAGTCGCGAGGCCGACCAGTTCCTGGATTTTGTCATCCAGTTCTACGAAAGGAATCCCCATCGCTGCGCCTAGCAATTTGCCGCAGGTTGTCTTGCCGGCCCCGCGCAGGCCCAAGAGGGCAATTCCGCTAGGCAAGGTCGGACCGTCCCCGGAGAGAAGGGAGTCCGATGGAATGGCCAGGGCTTTTGCTACGGCCAAGAGGCGAAGGATCGAAATATTGGCTCGCCCGGCCTCCAGGTCGGCCAGAAAACGGGAACTGATCTCCGCCTGGGCGGCCAATTGGACCCGGCTCAGACCCAGATCCTCGCGGGCAAGCCGAATCTTCCGGCCCAGAGGACCCAGGGTGGGGTGGGTTGCGGGCATTGTGGCACTATACTGCCTAAACCTAATAGAATTGGAAATTTACTGCAGTATCATTCTCTTACCTCGTATCCAGGGCCCCACCCCATGCTGACCGCCACGCCTCCTGAACGCATCTCCTTTGAAACCTCTCCTTCCGAATACCGCCACCTGCGGCTGGAGGTCGAGGGGTCGGTTGCTCGCATCATCCTGGACATTCAAGAAGATGGTCTGCGCCCGGGTTACGCCCTAAAACTCAATTCTTACGATTTGGGCGTGGACATTGAATTGGCGGATGCCGTGCAGCGATTGCGCTTCGAACACCCGGAAGTGGGCGCGGTGCTGATCACCAGTGGCCAAGACGGGGTCTTCAGTTCCGGTGCCAACATTTTCATGCTGGGAAGTTCCACGCATGCCTTCAAGGTCAATTTCTGCAAGTTCACCAACGAGACCCGCTTGGCAATTGAAGATGCCACGGCGCATTCCGGGCAAACGTATTTGGCCGCGCTGAATGGCATTGCCTCGGGTGGGGGATACGAATTGCCGATGGCCTGCGAGAAAATTTACCTTGTGGATGATCGTCGGTCGTCGGTGGCCCTGCCGGAAGTTCCCTACCTTGGGGTCCTGCCCGGTACCGGTGGCCTGACTCGACTGGTGGACAAGCGTATGGTTCGCCGCGACTTGGCCGACGTGTTCAGCACCTTGGCCGAAGGGGTCAAGGGCAAGCGGGCGGTGGAGTGGGGGCTGGTGGATGCCGTCTATCCTTCTTCTCGGTTTACCGAGGAAGTGGAGGCCCGCTTGACCGAGACCGCCGATGGGGGACACCCCGATCGCCAGGGAGTTGCTCTGGATTCCCTTCAACCGCAAGAAACCGATGACGGTTTTCAGTGGCGCCATGTGTCCTTGACCTTGGATTCCGAGCGCCGCGTGGCCACCCTCACGATCGACGTTCCAGAAGACTTGCCGGAAATCCCGGAGCCGGCCTCTGACCTGGGTGCTGACTGGTTCCCTCTCCGCTCTTTCCGCGAATTGGATGCCGCCCTTCTGGAGTTGCGTTTCCACCACCCGGAGATCGGTTTGGTTCTTCTGAAAACAACCGGTTCCAGTGAAAAAGCACTGGCCTTGGATGCCGCCATGAATGCCCATGCCGAGGATTGGTTCGTCGCTGAGGTGACGCACTTCCAAAAACGTGTGCTGAAGAGGTTGGATTGCACTGCCCGCAGTTTCTTCGCTCTTGTGAGTCAAGAATCCTGCTTTATCGGCACTTTCTTCGAGTTGGCTTTGGCCGCCGATCGCATTTACATGCTTGAGGAGGAGGGTGTTGGGCTGCAACTCTCGGATCGCAACGGCGGCACCTTTCCCATGGCCAACGGCCTGTCCCGCTTGCAAACTCGATTCCTTGGCGACCCTGACCACGCTGCCACGGTTGCCAAAAATCGGAATGTCTTAGACACGGACACCGCCAATGCTCTGGGATTGGTTACGGTCGCTGCCGACGATATTGACTGGGAGGATGAAATTCGCCTTGCCGTGGAGGAGCGAGTCAGCCTATCCCCCGATGGCTTGACCGGTATGGAGGCCAACCTGCGCTTCGCTGGACCCGAAACTGTGGAGACCAAGATCTTTGGTCGTCTTTCTGCTTGGCAAAACTGGATCTTCCAACGACCCAATGCCGTCGGCGAGCAGGGTGCTCTGACCCTTTACGGCCAACCCACCAGCCCCGAATTCGACTACAACCGCACTTGATCATGACCATCTCCTCCGCCGCCATTCCCAACAACGTTGATTTGGAGAGCAATCCCAAGCTCCAAAAGGCCCTTATTTCCTGGCAGCCCGCCTTTATGGAGTGGTGGAATGACATGGGTCCCCGGGGCTACCAGCAGGATGACATTTACCTGCGCACGGCCGTCAGCGTGGAAAGTTCGGGTTGGGCCCATTACGATCATGTTTGCATGCCCGAATATCGTTGGGGCATCTTTTTGACTCCGCCGGAAAAGGATCGCAAGATCGGTTTCGGTGACCAGATGGGAAAAGATGTCTGGCAGCAAGTTCCCGGGGAATACCGCAAAGAACTCCGCCGCATCATCGTGACGCAGTGCGACACCGAACCCGCCTCTGTCGAGCAGCAAAGGCTCTTGGGCGATACGGCCCCTAGCCTTTACGACATGCGAAACTTGTTTCAAGTCAACGTGGAGGAGGCCCGCCACCTTTGGGCCATGGTGCATTTGCTCCACGAGTATTTTGGCAAAGATGGTCGTGAAGAGGCCGAGGACATGCTTTTGCGCCGTTCCGGGAGTGCCGACAGCCCCAGGATTTTGGAGGCCTTCAATAAGCCCATCGAAGACTGGCTTTCCTTCTTCTGTTTTGCCATGTTCACGGATCGCGATGGCAAGTTCCAATTGGGAGCCCTAGCCGAAAGTGCCTTTGATCCCCTTGCCCGTGCCACCCGTTTTATGTTGACCGAAGAAGCCCACCACCTCTTTGTCGGGGACAGTGGCATTCAGCGGGTCCTTCGTCGTACGGTGGAGTTGATGCTGGAAGACCCCAACGGGGACGTGGGGGATCGCGGCGGCATCCCGCTCGCTATCCTGCAAAAATACTTCAACGAATGGTTCTCGGCCTCGCAGGATCTCTTTGGCGGTGAGGATTCTTCCAACTCCGCCAACTACTTTGCGACCGGCCTCAAGGGTCGCTTTGGTGAGTCCAAGGACAAGAAATATCAGGATCACGTGGCCTTGGAGGGCTGTCGTGAGTTGGAGTGGATGGAAAATGGCCGCTTGGTCAACCATGAGATTCCATTGCGCCGTGCCATGAATTTGGAACTGGCTGATTCCTACCGCGATGATTGCGAAAAGGCCCTGACCCGCTGGAACAAGGTGTTGGAAAAAGCGGGCTTGCCGGATCGCTTGTTCTTGCCCAATCGTCGTTTCAATCGGCACGTGGGCGTCTTCGCCGGCTCATTCTTCGACCCGCAGGGAAACCCGATCTCCGAACAAGAGTTTGAGTCCAAAAGAGAAGTTTGGCTGCCCACCGAGGTCGACAAATCCTTCGTCCAATCCTTGATGGTGCCCTGCCGGAAACCCGGCGAGTTCGCCGGTTGGATTGCTCCTCCTTCCAAGGGCCTGCAAGGCAATGCCCTCGATTTCGATTACGTTCGATTCCATGCAAACTGATTCCAAACTTAAATTGCGCAGTTGGGTCTGCGATTCCTGGGTGGAAGGCGAGGGCGAGGGCACACCCTTGTTCAATCCGACGACCGGAGAGGAAATCGGCCGCGCCTCCTCGGCTGGCGTTGACTTTGCCGCCGCCCTCCACCATGCCCGGTATGTGGGCGGGCCAGCGTTACGAGCTCTGAATTTTTCTGAGAGAGGAGCTCTCCTGCTGAAAATGGCGGAATCCTTGCACGCCCGCCGTGAAGAATTGCTTGCTCTTGCCACCGAGAGTGGGGGTGCGACTCGTGGCGATGCAAAATTCGATGTGGATGGCGGCATCAGCACGCTTTCGGCTTACGCCAAGATGGCCGAGCAGCTAGGGGAGGCTCATTTTCTCTTGGACGGGGATTCCATTCGCCTCGCCCGCAATCCTCGGTTCATCGGCCAGCATGTCCTGCTACCTCGGGTCGGCGTTGCCATTCACATCAATGCCTTTAATTTCCCGGTCTGGGGCATGGCGGAAAAAGCGGCCGTGGCCTTGCTTGCCGGAATGCCGGTCGTGAGCAAACCGGCCACCAGCACTTCCGCATTGGCCGTACGAGCTGGCGAATGCTGGGTAGAAGACGGCATTCTCCCGCCAGGGGCCTTTTCCTGGATTGCGGGATCACCTGGTGACTTGTTGGACCATGTCCAGGGTCAGGATGTCGTTGCTTTCACTGGCTCCGCCGCCACTGCGGAACGTATTCGGGCAACGCCGGCCGTCATTCAAAATTCGGTTCGCGTCAACGTTGAGGCGGACAGTTTGAATGCCGCCGTTTTGGGACCGGATGTCGAGCCCGGCTCGGCCACTTGGGAGCTTTTTCTCCGCGAGGTGGTTGTGGACATGACCCAAAAGGCGGGCCAAAAATGCACAGCCATTCGCCGGATTTGCATCCCGACGGACCGCATTTCTGAAGTGCGCGAAGCCCTTTGTGAAGAATTGGCTGGAATTGGCGTCGGCAACCCTCAATTGCGTGGGGTGCGCACCGGTCCCTTGGCCAACACCGCGCAGCTGAGGGACATTCGCGACGGTTTGGCGGAACTCATGGAGTGTTGTGATTTGGTGTTTGGTGAGTCTGGCCCAGGATCTTTGCGAGACATCGAACACGGTCAGGGTTGCTTTCAGCAGCCGGTTCTGCTGCAAGCGAAGGACTCGGCCATGGCCGATCTCGTGCATCAACGGGAGGTCTTTGGTCCGGTCTCGACCTTGCTGACTTACACCGGCGAGGTTGCTGAGGCCGTGGACCTCATCCGTCGCGGCGGTGGCGGACTGGTGACCTCGGTTTACACCGATGATCGTTCCTTTGCCACCCAGATGATGGTGGGCATCGCTCCCTTTCACGGTCGGCTGCACTTTGGCAGTGCCAAAATTGCCGAGCACTCTATGGGTCCCGGGACCGTGCTTCCTACCATGGTCCATGGTGGTCCGGGTCGGGCCGGGGGTGGCGAAGAACTGGGTGGCCTCCGGGGTCTTTCACTCTATCTCCAACGAACCGCACTGCAGGGAGATGATCCCATGATCGCTTCCATGTGTGAGGCGGGGATCCAGCTTCCGTGACGGATTCTGAATCCAAACCGGAGGACAACATCTTTACAGCCACGGTGGTAGGGGCGGGCACCATGGGTGCTGGCATCGCGCAAGTGTTGGCGATGGCCAAGGTGAATGTTCAACTCTTCGATATTCAGGAAGATTTGGCGTGTGCCGGTCTGGCGCGGGTGGATCAATTCCTGCAAAAGGGTGTGGCCCGCGGAAAATTGGGGGCCAGTGAGGCCCAGGCCATCCTGAATCGCATCTCGCCGTCGTGGGATATCAAGGCGGCCGCTACAGGATCCAATCTCGTCGTCGAAGCCGTTCCGGAACGCGCCGATCTCAAACGCGAGGTCTTTGCCTCGGTGGTTACCGTGGTGGAAAAGGATGCCTTGCTGGCGACCAACACCTCCTCGCTTTCCATTTCTTTGCTGGCAGAAAACGTGCCGCATCCGGAGCGGTTTCTGGGCATGCACTTTTTCAACCCGCCGCCTCTCATGCCCCTGGTGGAGATTGTGCGTGGCAAAGAAACGGCGGACGCCGTCGTCGAGCAAGCTTGTTCTCTGACTCGACGCTTGGGAAAGCACCCCATCGTTGTGTTGGATTCTCCAGGTTTCGCTTCTTCGCGTCTTGGGGTAACCTTGGGATTGGAGGCCATGCGCATGCTGGAGGAGGGGGTGGCCTCGGCGGCTGATCTTGATGCCGCTATGGAATTGGGCTACCGCCATCCGATGGGGCCATTGAAACTCACGGATTTGGTGGGATTGGACGTCCGCTTGGCCATTGCCGAGCATCTTGCGCAGGAATTGGACGAGGTCCGTTTTGCCCCGCCCCAAATCTTGCGCGACAAGGTGGCACAGGGCGAACTTGGCGTCAAGACCGGACAAGGATTCCACCGTTGGGCGGAGGGCAAGATCCAGGACTGAGCGGTTGCGTTGCTACGGCCTGGCCACAGTAAGCGAGCGTTACTTGGAAGCCCGAAGGCGTTCCTTTTCCCGCAAAAGGCGCTTGCGAATGCGCAAGAAGGAGGGGCCCACTTCCAGAAGTTCGTCCTCGGCGAGGAATTCCAAGCAGGCTTCCAGACCCATTTCTCGTGGCGCGCGAATTTTTTCTTCCAATTCCTTATTGGCCGAGCGGATGTTGGTCAATTTTTTCTCGCGGCATATGTTGACCACCACATCTTTGTCCTGATTGGTCTCGCCGATGACCATGCCGGCGTAGATTGGGTCGCCAGTGCGGATGAAAAAGAGACCGCGATCTTCAAATGCGCGGAGAGAATAGGCGGTTGCCCGCCCGCCCTCGCTGGAAACCAGCGCCCCATTCTTGCGGCCAGGTTGCGTTTTGGTGATGGGCGTCCAGCCGGAAGCCAGGGAAGAAACTTCACCCTCGCCCCGCGTCAGGGTTAGGACTTGGGTTCGGGCGCCGATCAATCCCCGTGTAGGAATGGTCATGTCCAAGATGGCCAAACTGCCGCGCCGCTCCATGGATTTTATTTCGGCGCCTCGACCCCCAAAAAATTCAATGACCCGCCCCATGCAGTCTTCCGGACATTCCACCTTGGCGTCTTCCAAGGGCTCACATCTTTTTCCGTCCACTTCCTTTTCCAGGACGTGGGGGCGGCCAACGGCAAGCTCAAATCCCTCGCGGCGCATGTTCTCCAGCAAAATGCCCAAGTGCAGGAGGCCGCGTCCGCCAACGCGAGTGCCGCCACTTGCGGCGGACGAAATTTGCAGGGCCGGATCCATCATGGCGGCACGCTGCAAACGGGCCAGCACCTGGCGAGAAGTGACAAAGCGACCTTCTTTTCCCGCCAAGGGAGAATCGTTGACTTTGAAGACCATTTCCATGGTGGGTTCTTCGACATTCAGCGTGGCCAAGGGTTCCGGAGCGGAGGGATGGCAAAGAGAATCCCCCAGGCCAATTCCCTCAATGCCGCTGACCGCGGCGATGTCTCCTGCCTGAACTTCGGCGA
>CAYXFZ010000007.1:7300-18317 GCA_964464385.1 uncultured Planctomycetales bacterium | reverse complement strand
GGGTAGCCGCTCCATTCCCTCGTAACGAAACAATTCCTTGATCCGAAAGACCATCTTGTCGCTCTTGGCGTTGATGCGCACCACTTCCATGCCCTGCCGAAGCACCCCACGGTTAACCCGGCCAATGCCGATGCGACCGACAAAATCACTCCAGTCCAAAGTGCTGACTTGGAAGCGCATCGGGGCAGTGGAATCCATTTCTGGGGCCGGAATGTGTTCGAGCATGGCATCCAGCAAACAAGCAAGGCCGGATCCGGTTTCCTCGGCGGTCATTGACGCCCAGCCATTTCGTGCACTGGCATAAACCACGGGAAAATTCAGGGCCAATTCTTCTTGATCCAGATCCACGAACAAGTCGAAGAGTTCGTCCAATACAGCGTTGGGCCGGGCATCCGCTCGATCCATCTTGTTGACAACGACCAAGGGCCGCAAGCCTGCCTCAAAAGAACGAGAGAGTACAAAGCGGGTTTGCGGCATCACCCCTTCAAAAGCGTCCACCAAAAGCAAAACTCCGTCTGCCATCGTCAGGACACGCTCCACTTGGCCGCCGAAATCTGCGTGTCCGGGAGTGTCAATCAGGTTGATGCGAGTTCCCTTCCAATCCACGGCCGCATTCTTGGACAAAATAGTGATGCCGCGTTCCTGCTCCAGGGCATCTTGATCCATTAAGCGTTCGGCGTCACCCTGCCCCCGTTCCAAGGTACCGGCCTCCCGAAAGAGTCCATCCACCAAAGTGGTTTTACCGTGATCCACGTGGGCCACGATGGCGATGTTGCGCAGTTGCAAGGGGCGTTCTTTTGGTGTGAGAGCAGCGAATCCGGCCGCGCATCCTACACCGAGGAACGCCCCCTTGGGCAGGTTTGGGTTCAGAAGGCGGGATCCACGAGGACCACCGTGTCCAGCAGCGGCACGGAATCCATTTCCAATCGGGCGCGATGCTCGTAGGAGTTCGTGGAGGAATCTTCGGCCAACATTTCCATCTTGGCTTCTTGTTCGGCGCGGATCTGGGCCAATCGACCTTGTAGTTGCTGGAGTCCACCGGCGTCGTAGCGGGAGAGAGAGTCCAAGGTTTGTTGTCGTTTTTCCATGAGCGCGATCAGGTGATCATTGCGCTCGATGGTGTCCACTTGGCGATCCAGCTGCATCATCTGGGCGCGGAATTGGCTGTACTCAGTCTCCATTTGAGACAGGATTCCGGTCATGCGTTCTTCTTGCCGGCGCAAGTAATCCAGGTCGCGGGCAGAATCTCGACCGCGCTGTTGATAGGCGAGGATGGTCTGATCCATGCGGTTGGCCCGGGATTGGACCTGGCGAAGATGCGAAGAGGAGGATTGCCTCTGAGTCGAACGAAAGGCAACGGTCACTACCGAGGAATCGACCGATCCGAGCAGGGCATCTCGATCCTGAGAAGCCAACTCGACCACTCGTTGGGCTACGGCATGATCCCGCTCCAATTGCTGAATCTGGTGCCGCAGTTGGGCCAAATCGCCTCGCACGGAGGTGATGCGACCGGGGTATTCTGCCTCCAGTTTGCGCATTTGACGTCGCAGGGCGACTGGGTCATCAATCTGGCTGTCAATGGCGGATTGAACCTTGCCTTGGACTTGATCCAGAGCAGCACCGATCCGAGAAGGGCCAGCGACCAGAGCAGTGACCAACAGCAGAGCGGCAAGGACGAAAGAGATGCGGAGTATGTGTTTCATGGTTTCAGGATGGGGCGAGATTGGGCCCTCATACCCTTCTTGGGAAAAGGAGCCTTCGGATTTCACCGTTTCCTAGGCACCTACAATGAGAAGCATGGTGGGAGATCTCTCAACTCGTTTCATAGGCCGTCTGCAGGCCCGGGAGGCTGGTGCCTGGTTCGAA
The DNA here is from genome assembly GCA_964464385.1 of uncultured Planctomycetales bacterium. GTDB lineage: Bacteria > Planctomycetota > UBA1135 > UBA1135 > UBA1135 > CAYXFZ01. The sequence goes on along the minus strand of CAYXFZ010000007.1, from coordinate 16,451 downwards.
ATGTGGGAGATTTTCGGTCCTGTGGTCGAGGCCCAATTGGGTCGGTGGGGGAAAGGGCGCCTTTCTACCTGGACGGTGCGCGATCTCTCTCAAGACACTTTGGCTGCTCTGGCTCAGGCCATTGATCGCCATGATCCTTCTCGTGGTGCCCGTTTTTCTACTTGGCTTTTGGCCATTGCTCGCCATGTCATGACGGATGAATTTTCCCGGCGCAATGCTCAAAAACGAGGTTCTGGCAAGACCGCCTCCAGTTTGGATGAAAGTCGAGTTGCTTCGGACGCCGTTCTCGCCCCCGACAAGGAATACGAGGCCGCCATTTTTCGTTCCAAGGTCGAAGCGGCCGTTCGGGCAGCCGAACACGAAGTCGAATTTTTGGAGTATGAGGTATTTCGCCAGCGAATCATCGAAGGGCGTTCCGGCAAGCAAGTGGCGGACTCTCTCGGTATCAGTTCGCCGACCGTGACCCGCCGACTCCAGCGGGTGCGGGATGTGATTCGTGCCCGCTTGGTGGAGACGGTTGCCCGTTTTTCCTTCACGGAAGAGGAAGAATTTGAGGCCGCGAGAAATGGCTTGGAGGCAAATCCCAAGAACAAGGATGACCAGCTCTTCGACGAAACTCTGGGCGAAATCCTTCGCCATCAAGAGGAATTTCGGCGGCGGGTGCTGGAGACCGGATCCCAGCCTTAGATCACACCTTGTTCACCTCGCTCAGTCTCGCTTTTCGACCACTCCTGATCGGAGTGGTCTTGATTGTGGTGGTCTTTTTGGCCGCCGGCATTCTGCGGGTGTTTTTCCGTTTTCTGGGCCGCATTCTTCATTTTTTTCTGCGCCAGTTATTGGATGCTGGCCTTCTGATTGGGTCGTTGGTCTGGCTGCTCATGCTTTTTCCCGGCGCCTTTTTTGCCACTCTCTTTGGGGGCATGGCTGGAGCTCGGCGCACACTGCGGCAGATGGGCAGAGCACTTTGGACTTCCGCCGCCACCTTGGGCCGCTTGTTGTTCGGCAACCTCGGCGCGGTTTTCGTTGGCGGGACACCCTGGCCAACTGGACCAGGCCATACTCAGAGGCCCCTTCCCAAGGCTCCGCCCGTGGTCCGGACGACGGATTCCTTTGCGGCCTATCATCGGCTCGGCACGCTTCCGTCTGGCGGGTCCGGTGCGCTTCTGGAAATCGCCAAGCCTACCCCTGAAAAGTTGGCGGAGTTTCAAGCTGCAGGTTTTCCGTCCGTAGATCGCGTGGTTTTGAAATCCTTCCCCTTGGAAGGTGGCCCCTCGCTTGCCCAAATCATGCGGGAGAGCCGGTCCTTGGAAGTCGCCCGTCGATTGGGTTTTGTATTGGAGCATGGCGTGGACGAACAACGATTTTGGTACGTGATGCCCTACGTTCCAGGGCAAAATCTTCGCCAAGTTGTGGAAGGTATGCATGCCAACAAAGCCGATGGCTTGGCCGTGGCGGAATTGCGGCGAGGAGTTTCCTATGTGAGCGATCTCCTCCTCGGGTTGGAGCGATTCCACCAAGCTGGACTTTGGCACAAGGATGTCAAACCCGACAATCTCGTTGTTTGTGGCGAACGCGCCCATCTCGTGGATTTGGGTTTAGTCACGCCCCTGGAGAGCGGCATGACCTTGACTACCCATGGCACGGAGTATTTCCGCGACCCCGAAATGGTGCGCATGGCCATGAAAGGGACCAAGGTTCGGGAAGTCGAAGCCGCCAAGTTTGACCTCTTTGGTGCAGGCGCTGTTTTGTACTCCGTCATCGAGGGGGAATTCCCGGCACATGGCGTTCTTTCGCGTCTGACCAAGACTTGTCCCGAAGCCTTGCGCATGATTGTGCGCAAATCCATGGCCGAAATGGGGGAACGCTATGCCGATGTGCGAACGATGTTGTTGGACATTCACAAGGTCTTGGAGGCTGACGATCCTTATGCCCTGACTATCGCCGATTTACCCTCCATGGGTGGTCGGGATCCCGTTGGTCTTGGCACGGAACCACCCCCTTTGCAGGAATACCGTCCCTTGGTGCATCATGAAAGCCGAGGAAGTTCCACTCCACCCTTGGTTGCCAAGCAGGCTGCTTCTGCTTTTCCATCCCGACGGCAAGTCTTGGGAACAGGATTGGGCATTTTGCTCACGGGATTCGCTTCTCTTCTTTCGTTGGCAGCATTCACCCCGATCTTCCACAACCGGGCCGAAACTGTTTCCGGGATTCCTGGAGCTCCAAGCTTGCAATGGGGTGAAACCGAATTGATGGAAGAACCCCTTCTTCCCGAATCTCCTCGGCAGCCGCACCTCTTGGTCTTGGATGATTGGAATCCGAGCCGGGATATCCAAAAAGCCGAACAACTGGCTGGACTTTGGGGCAACTTGGTGCAAAAGAAAAATTGGATTCCTGTCGGAGAGGCTGGCACCGCCAGTGACGTTGATCGTGAGATGTGCGCGCGGATTCGAGCTTCTCAGGGGATTGGCAACCTGGATGATTCGCTGACAGCCGCCTTGAGCGTGTTGGCTTCCGAGTCCCGGTATGGGGGGTTGCTTTGGCTGAAGCCGACCGAAAATGCAGGGGAAGTCGCTGCCGATTGTTTGTCGTGGCCGGTCGCCGACGCCTGGGATCTGGAGATGGCCCTGGATTTGCCCTAGTTGGAGCGACTGGTCTGCCCTAGTCGGAGTTTCCGACCGCCAACCAATCACTCATGGCAGTCAATATTTGATCTTGGCAAGGCTCCTGCAAAATCTCATGGCGGGTCTTGGGCCAAATCGTTTGGGTGCTTCGGCTTGGGATTTGCGCCAGCCACTCTTTGGCCCGATTGCTATTCGTAACCCGATCATCGTCGGCACAATGCAGGGCCACGGGAGTATCAAAGCGAGCGGTGTTTTCGCGAACGCGTTCCAAGGCCAAGCGCATTTCGGTGTACCAACGAGGCGTTGCCTTGCGGGTATAAAAAGGATCCGCCTGAACCCGAGCAATGACCTCGGGATCCGTGCAAAGTGAATCCAGCGGAATTTCATTGGCCAGGGGCAATTTGGGAAACCAACGGGAAAGGAAACTGGAGAGGGTCAGTTTCCAGGGAGGAAGTTCCAAGGCAATGCCTAGGAGGGGTGAGGACAACAGCAGGCTCTCGGTTTCGCCCAAGTGACCCAACCAGTCCACGGCGAGCAGCCCCCCCATGGAATGAGCCAGGATGGCCCTGGGTGGGCCTGATGCCAATTGCAAGGCTCGCAAATCCTCAAAATAATCGAACCAAGAGTTCACATGGCAACGGGTTCCTTGGGAATGGCCATGGCCACGAAGATCTGGAATCCAGACCTCCCAACCCGATTGGGCAAAGTGGGTGCCGACATGGCGGTAGCGTCCCGAGTGTTCTCCCAAGCCAGGAATTACCCAGAGGGTCCCTCGTCGCGCGGCCGCAGGATCCCAGTGCAAAGCGTGGAGTTTGAGGCCATCGGATGTGCGCAACCTGCGCGCCTCGGTGAGGTTGGATGCGGGCGGATTCACGCTTTGTTTTCAGGGACGCATCCAACCCAAGCGCAGCCCAAAATCAGGAGTCCGTTTTCCAAGAGTTTACTGCAAAGATTCACGATTCCCGAACCGCAACCACAATCAAAAGCAACCGCGCACCAGCCAATCCCTTGCTCGGTTGCCAATCCATGACCTCGGATGGCCACGCCAATCGTGAAGGCGAAGAGGAAAATGCCCAAGATCAGGGCGGCACCCTTTCGACCCTTGCCTAGGATCAGGCCCAAGCCACCCAAAATCTCCAAAACTGGAATCCAAATCGCCAACAAATTCAGAAGCAATGGGGGTTGGGTGGGCAGGAAGTCGTACTCGTGGATCGCTTTCAGAAAGGACACGGGATCTCCAATCTTGAGCCAACCAAAGGCGACCATGACCAAGCCCAAAGCCACGGCAATCCAGGGTCGACCGGCGCTTAGTAATCGGGCTAGGTTCACTCGGCGATCTCCAGGCCGGCTTCCTTCCAGGCGGCATAGCCCCCTTCAAATACGGCGATGATTTCTGGCGGCACTTGGTGGCGATACACCAACTCGGTGGCCAAATTAAAACTGTCCTCGCAATCTCCGCCGGCGCAATAGACGATGACCTTGCTGGCTTGGCGTAATTTTTCCAGGGCATCCTGGGGCCAATCCTCTCGATCGGCCCAGTGATCCAGCGGAACAGCGTCGGGGATGTGGCCTTGGACAAAGGTCTTGCCCCGTCGAGCGTCCACGAAATAAATCCCGGGGATTTCGTCGGCGCGGTAGGTCCACCACTCTTTGGCCTCTTCCAAGCCTATGAGCGTGAATTCCGATTCCAGGCCTTCGTTACTCGTCTCCGCGAGAAAATAATCCCAACTCAAATCCAGCCCATCGGCGCGCACCGCGTTGAGGCCAAAGGCCATCAATAAGCTGGACAACAGCAAGAGGCCGGCTTGGGCAAGAGGGCAGCGGGGCATGGGACGGGATTCTAGGGCGAGGGCCGTCTTGATTCAGCGGAGGATCAAACGAACGGCGTCCAATAGGACTACGGAAGAAGTCGTACCTTGGTTGGAAAGTCCCACTTGGATTGGATTGCCGGTCGTGAGTTGAATCTTGCCGAGCACATTCCACTGGCCACCTCGAATCCTTTGATCCGTTCGAGTGGAATAGAGTTGTCCTTGGATACGGAGTCCAAACTTGGCCTCAGGGCTCCGGTTGCCACCCTCGGGCCACCAAAAGGAAATTTCCCAATCGCCACTTTGCGGCGGGATTAGGCTCCACCAAGCAAAAGCGTTGCCGGAGGTGGAGGTCGAGGCGAAGGCGTAGTCCGGCCCCCAGCGATCCGGCGTGGCGGTTCCTGTGGTCCAATTACCGACTTTGGTCGCTGAGGGATTGTCGAGGATGATTTGTTGCCAATCCCCGGCTATGCGGGCCGCCATACCGCTCCGAAGATTTCCCAAACGACCGTACAAAAGATCACCGGGACAGGCCGTGCTACTGACATTTCGGTGTCCATACACCGTTCGCATGAAACCGCCGTAGCCGACGTACCATCCCACACCGAGAGGGTCGAGACCCTTTTGATCGCACTTCCAGGCACCGAGATCGGCAATGGCATCCAAGGATGCTTGGGTGGGCGCTTGGTTGTAGGGAGGGTGAAACCAACCCATGACCGAAACGCCCATGGAGCCACAGTTGTAACCATCGTGGGCACCTACGGTCCCATCGCCGGCCCGTCCCTCCCAGATCAAACCGTGAGGACAAACCAAGAAAAGATAACCAATGTCGCACCAGCCGCGCGTGGCCATATGGTAGATTTGGATTGCTTTCACATTGGCCGCGCACTGCGGCCAGCCAGGACTCAGGTATTCATTGGAGTTGGCCGTGTGATGGATGGCAACGTGGGTGACGGGGCACGTTCCGGAAGAACAAGCGGGTGGATCGGCGTTCCAACTGGCACGGTCAAACCAAGCTGATTGCGAAACCGTGCGACTGGATGAACCAGAAAAAGAAGAAGAATCGGGAATCCAAACGAGGGTGATCGCTTGCAAGTTGGCCGGCCCCGGGATGGTCAATTGCACTCCTTGGGGATTTTCAGCATAAGAATGCAACAAGCCGCCAACTTGTGCGGGTCCAGCCGGGCCCGTGGCCCCAGCATGCGCGGGGGAGAGGTCCTCCACTTCGGTGATGGGGAAGGGATTACCCAAGGATCCATCGCTTTGGATCAGCTTCCATTGGGCCATTGCCCAGGATCCTCGCCACCAAATTCCCACCGAGCGAAAACCCTCGGGAGGAGCAGAAACCATGATTTTGCGCTCCTCGCCTCCTGAAACCTGAAGGGCTCCTACGGGCGTGGTCATCCAGGAGGTCTGAGGGGACAGGGCGAGAAAAAGGGAGAGCAGCACCCCTCTAGTGTAAACCGGATCAGGGGAAGAGCGGGGCGGTCCACTTGCCGTCGCCATCCACGTCAAAGCGCACGGGATTGGTGAGGGCGGCCAGGTAGGGCATCATGCTTTGCCAGAAGGCACTCTCGGGAAGGGGGGCGCGAATCATGCAGGTCAGCCAGGCATCTTGGGCAGGCAAGTTCAGGTCCAACGGGATGCGCACGTCCAGGGGCCCGTCTTGTTTCGGGATTTGAAATTCAGCGGCGATTTCACCGTTGATCCTAATTCCCACGGTGGGAGGGGTGACCCAAGAGGCGCCGGCAACCCGTAGCGTAAGCTTGGCTCTACCTTCCACGGGGGCGAGGAGTGCACCCATGGCCGGCCTCTCCCCATCCAGGATCTCGGCGAATAGGCCGAGACTGCAGGAGGTGATTCCGTCCACAAAAGAATTGCAAGCTTCTTGGATATCAATATTGCCCGGATCGGTTGCCGAAGACCAAACATAAGTGCGACCTTCACCCACTCGATCGGACACGGTGTGGGAGTCGGACGAGCCGACCGCAGTAATGGTTTCCCCTCGGTTCAATAGGGAATACCAATCCAAAAGAATTTCATCGGGGCTGACCACTTTGGTGGTGCTGTTGAAAACCTCAATGGCATCAAAATCAAAGGGTGTGTTGCGCAGACGGCCTCCGTTGTTCCGATCCAATTGCAGCACGCCAAAGGGTCCGCGGTTGAAATCCGGCCAACGTGGATGATTGAGAATGACGACGCGTGCCCCGGCATCCCGGATTCCCAAGATCAGTTGGGAATAGTCCAGAGGGTTCTCCACTTGAAACGGTTTGTGGGGAGGTACCGAATCGGCAGGATCCAATGGGAATGCGTTGTAGTGCCCAATGGGCGTGGAAACTTCGTTGCCCACGACGGGCGTGAACCAAGCTTGCAATCCCATAGCCTTTTGGGTGGGGAGATAGTCGGTGTTGTGGTTGTGATCCGTGGCGATCGCCAGTTCGACACCCTCTGCGGCTAGGGTGACCATGCGTTCTTCTACGGTGGAGTCACCGTGCCCGGAATGTGTGAGCGTATGAATGTGGGTGTCGGCAGCAACGTAATTAGGCGTGGAGACTTCATGAGTCAATGCGAGGGTGCAACGGGTGGACCTGCCTTCAACAATGTGAACTTGGGCCCGCGCTGCACTCCACTCCATTCCCTTGCTGGCCCAAACTTCGTAGGTGCCCTCTGGAATCCAGGCCTGGGCTAGGCCATCCGATGTGTAAAGCGTGCCGGGACGAACGGCAGTGTGCAATCGCTGAGCTTCCCTCAGAGGGGCCAGTACGCCAGCACCATCCACAAGAGTTAAGCGGGCAGGGAGAAGTTCGCCGGTTTGGAAATCCACAACTTTCAATTGGATTTCCCCTAGATGCAATACGCGTCGAATGGGTTGGTCGAACAACACCCCATTGCCCAGGACGACATCATCGGCAAGAGAATTCGTAACCAAGGCTAGGGTGTTGTTTCCATACCGAAGAAAGCCCGCTGGAATCGGGTGGTAAAGAATCTGGGTAGCATCGCCCTTAGGAAGGACGCCAATTTCTCTACCGTTGATTTGGATGCTCCAGCGGTTGCTGACATGGCGTTGAGAAAGACGGAGCGTCCAGGAATGGGCATTCTTCCGGGCAGGAAAGGACACTTCGAGGCGTCCCGCACCTTCGGGTTCGGGCGAGGCCTCCGGCCATTCTGGGGTGACATCGTCACCCAAATGATGAAACCCAGGAAGGATGATGGTCTGGACGGGTTCTTGTATCAGGAGAACACAACCCAGCAGTCCGAGAGCGGGGAGGAATCCAAAGCGAAGGGAGAGCATGAAACTAGGTTAACGACTCGACAAAAAAGAAGACGCCCCGCCAAAAGGCGGGGCGTCTGAATCGGTCTGATCTGAAGATCAGTTCATGAGCGCAACACCATTGGAGGCGTTGGCGAAGTTACCAGGCTTGAAGGGGCCGGCACATTCGATGACCATGACATAAACCGGATCGGGCACACCCGTGGGGATGGTGACCGAGACGGAGCCAGTGGCCGCGTCCATGGGCAGAGTCGTCAGGAAGGGGTACTTCACGACGATGGTCTGACCGCCAAAGGAGAGGTCCCAAGTGCTCTGGCTCACCGCCAAAGTGATGGTATTGCTCGGGCTATGGCCAGCGGCGGAGAAGGTGGAGTTGCCACCTTGGGAGTAGGTATCACAACTCATGGTGATGCCGTTTCCGTAGCCGTAATTGGCAGTTCCTGAACCTGGGGCGTACATCTTCATGCTAAAGGAAGCATAAGGAATTCCACCGAACCAGTAGCAACCACTCCAAGCACCAGCGGGATCTTCCCACCAGAAGAAGTTTTGGTTACCAGAACCACAGCCGTTGTTCTGAACGGGCTGGGCACAAGGAAGGTCCAGGATGGAGCCAGTGTCGTTCATGCCACTCATTCCAGGGTTCGGGCTGAAGGCCCAACCGAAGCTACGGTCGGAGACGCCAGCGTCGGTGGTCCGGAAGAGAGCTGCGGCATCCGTGGTGCATTCGGAACCACCTTCGAGGTCGATTCCAACACCCCAGCAAGCCGTGTTGCCGTTGCTGCCGAGAGGCAGGCCGGTGATCACGTAAGCGCAGGTGGCCGCGGGCGGCGTGGTGCACGGGGTGTAATCATCGTAGAAGTAAATGCCAACCGAGCCGCTGTTGCCAGTCGGATCGAAGTCGGAGGAGCAGTAGGCGAAGTCGAAGCCATTGACCTGGTCGACTTGCGAGCCGTTGGAGTCAGCCAACGTGCCTTCGTCAATCCATTGTTGGTCAGCGACGGTGGTACTGGAGTTTCCCACAGTGCTGTAGTAATTGCCCCAAGTGGTGCAGTTGTACAGAACACGGGAGCCAGCGCGGCTGGCCAGGGACCATTCGCCAGAAGCCATTTTGTATTCGCCCAAGTACTTGACCGGGGTATTGGCTTTGCTGTGGTAAGAAGCAGTGTTTTGGGCAGTGGCGCCGGCGCAGAGAGCGACAACGGCCAAGCCAGTGAGGATGTTTCGCAGCATGTTAATTTTTTGGATGCTAAGGGATGAGAGTGGGGGAAGTCGGAATGGAATCCCCCATCTCCAGGGGGTCCAGGACCGGGGCTTCGCCTCGGAACTCCGATGACCTATTTGTAATCCATAATCGGGATTTATGCTAGTCAAACTGAAAGAAATTTGACGTTTTTCCTGAAATAGTAAGGATTTCCAACAAATTCGGATTTCAAGGAACCTATCTCAAGAAC
>CAYXFZ010000007.1:0-7290 GCA_964464385.1 uncultured Planctomycetales bacterium | reverse complement strand
TCTTACCCCTTTCCGCCCAGAAAGGGCCCTAGGACTGGCATTGAGGGCACCAAAAGGTATTCCTGCCGCTTAGGAGTCTGGATTGGATCGGGTGCCCGCAATGGGCACAGGGAAGCCCTTTCCGGCCATAAACGGCCAACTCTTGGCCGAACTGCCCCCAAGCACCATTGGCGTTCCTGTGGTCTTGGAGAGTGGTTCCACCGGCCTTGAGGGCCCTTCGTAGGACATTTTGGAGAGAATTTGCCAGACGGAAGCATTTTGGCCCAGAAAGGCGTCTTCCAGCCATGCCTGGGCGGATTCCGGCACCAAAAAGGGCCTCGGAGGCATAGATGTTTCCCACTCCGGCGATCAATCGCCCATCGAGGAGGAGGGTCTTGACGGCAGCTTTCCGGCCCTGAAACACCTGATGGAGGTGGGCTCCCAGGTTGGGATCCTCCAGAGGTTCAGGTCCAAGATGGGCAAGAGAGGGATGGATGGCAGGATCCTGATCCGTAGCAAGGAGGGAACCGAAGCGGCGAGGGTCTCGATAACGCAAGACCTGTCGGTGCGGTAAAAGAAGATCCCAGTGGTCATGACGGCCAGGCTTTCGCGCCTGGTTTTCGAAACGGAGATTGCCTGACATTCCCAAATGCACCAGGAGAGCGCCCTTTTGCAATCGGAAAATCAGCACTTTGCCCCGTCGCTGTACTTGGCTGATGATTTGGCCTCGCAGTGTGGTTTCCAGTTTGGAATCCAGTGGATTGCGGAGTCGAGCCGTGCGCATCTTTGCCCCGCGCAACCGGACACCCTCCAATCGGGGGGCCAAACCCCGCCGGATGGTCTCGACTTCGGGGAGTTCCGGCATTGTTAAGCCGAGCTGTCGAGGAAATACACCATGACGTATTCTTCGGCGGTGCGCTTCGGGCCAGGTTCGTCTCGAATCCGCCGTGCGACGGCCTGAAGTGAGCGTTCCCGAAAGAAGCGGTAAAAGGCCAGACTTTCTTGTCCTTTCCCGGCATTTTCTTCGCCCAAGTTCGCCTCTTCCGGGGACATGGAAGATTGCCCGGTTTCATCCATCCAAAGGGAAAGGGAGTGAATCCGTTCGGTAGAGACACCAATGAGGAATTCTTGAAAAGCTTCCCGCTCATCGTTTGTCAAACTCGTTCGGGAAAAGTATTCGACAAACTCGGGGTCGCAACCGGCCTGCAAGAGGCGCATGATTTCGGAAACTCCGAGGAGAGTACCGACGCTGACCCGAATGCGTTGTCGGGCGGCCCAGGTGGCCGCCAAGAGCGGGAAAAAATGGCGGGCACCAAAGAGGTGCCGGGTTTCCCACATTCGGGCCAAGTGATCCAAGGCGAGGGCACGAATGGGGCGCTCACGATTCTCATCGCGCAAGATGGAGAGAAGGATTTCTTCCGCGACCAAGGTGTAAACGCAACCGTTCATCCAGTGTTGCACCTTGCCACCGGCGATCTCAGCCGCATCGGGTTCTTGTTCCACAATATGCTCGGCCAGACGCCAAGTATTCAATTCGGCCAGGACCAGAGTTCGGCCGACGACCGCGCGCATGGGCAGGTGCAAGTCCACCATGGTGTCGTCCACTTGGGCCAAGGCATCCACCAGCGAATCCTGGTCGCGAGTCTGTTCCCCTAAAACCCGTTCGCTAAAGATGGGGGGGTGGGCCTGAACGACATCGGCGAGAAGGCCGACCCGATCCACGGTGGTTTGGAGTTGATCCAGCATCCTGCCCGAGGCTGGCCCCCTGGCAAAGGAAAGAGCTTCAGCGATGTCCGCCAGGGTGGCCTTCTCTTCTTCGTCAAAACTGGATGCCGGACCGAATTCCATGACAGGTCTAGTAAGTGCCGTACTGGCGGTCTCCAGCATCCCCTAGGCCAGGCAGGATGTAGCTTTGGTCGTCGAGTTGATCATCCAGCGCGGCCAGGAAAAGGGGGATGTCGGGGTGGGCCTGGCGAAATTGGGTGACGCCTTCGGCGGCCGCAATCAGGGCCAGAAAAGATACGTCAGGACAACCCCACGCCAAAACACGATCCACAGCCACGATGGCGGAGCCACCGGTGGCCAACATGGGGTCCAAAATCAGGCCGTGGTTGGCGGGGGGGCCAGCCCATTTCTCGTAATAGGACCGAGGCTTCAGGGTCTTCTTGTCGCGCTCCAGCCCAAGGTGACGGACTTCAGCTTGGGGTAGCAGGTCCAACAGGCCATCCACCATGCCCAAACCAGCCCTGAGGATGGGGATCAGGGCCGTGCGCCCGGACAGCACTCGAGTTGAGCAGGTGCCCATCGGGGTGGTGGTGGTCTCTTCCTGGGTGGGCAAGTTTCGCGTTGCTTCCACGCCCAAGAGAAGGGCCAAATCTCGAACCAACGCTCGGAACCGAGCGGGTGGCGTGGACTCGGCCCGCAATTCTGCGAGTTTGTCGTTAGCAACCGGGTGATTCAGCAGGTGGACACCATCCATTGTGACCATCCTAAAGATTCACCCATACAGTCAAGGCACGATGGTGAAGGAAATTGCCCGCGACGAGATTCGTGGAAAGACAGTGGCGCCGTCAAACGCGACAAACGCCATCCACACTTTTTTCCCTTCATTCCCAATCAGATCTCCCGGGTTAAAGTTGATGGCATAAAGAGTGGCACCGTTGGCGTCCAGATTGCGGATCATGGTGGATCCACCAAAAGAATAGACACCACGCTTGGCTCGGTTGAATAAGTGATCTTCGGTGAGGGGAATCAGGAGATCATAGGTGGGAGCAGAAACGGTTGCCGGACCAGTTCCTGATCTAGAGAGGAGTGGCTGGACTTTTCGCAAGGCGTACCAATCTGGGAAGTCCACCTCTACAGTCAAAGTGCCTCCGGCGGAGGCGGATATGAACTTCGTGGGGGATATTGCGAATGGATCTAACAGATACCGAACAAGTTGACCGGAATCTACACCATTGATCGTATCGGTCAGGGGGGAGCCAAGAATCAACTCATCCAAGCCATCCCCGTCCAAGTCTCCGACCCGTCCTAAGGTCGATCCCCATTGATCTCCTCCTTCTTCGCCTTGACGGCGCAACATGATGCCGTTGTCAACATTACTGTAAGTCGTAATCATGCCTTTGCCATCTTCGCTCAAGCGCATTGTCCCTCCCACGAAGGAAGAACTAGAGGTCACCTCTCCACCATGATCGCCATCTAAGTCAGTGACGGTGATATTGCCACCCATGCCGCCGCCTGGAGTGTCTCCTGACAAACCAACCGTGGCACCGCCGGAATTGGTCCCTCGTATCACGACTTGGCCTGCACCATTTATTGTCGTGCCACGGATTTGGCTAGGAACATCAAAACCTGGTTCGCCGATTGCGAGATCCCAAAGACCGTCTCCGTCCCAATCGAAGTGGGATGCCACTGAGGTGCCGCTTAGGTCGCCACTGTTCAAGCCATCGTATTGGGGACCAGGCAACAGGGTGCCAGTAGGAATATCGTAGGCGAAGATCCAGGTGGAACCATTGTCGAACAAGTTGTTGGAATCCAATCCAGGCAAGCCAACGGCAATGTCGGGGTTGGAATCACCATTCCAGTCGTGGGTGGTCGACAGGGAACTTCCCAGCATTACAGCTTTACCCAGAATGTTGGGGGGCCCCTCCAACGTACCGAGTAAAGTGCCGTCAAAGCCGCTGTAAATGTAGATTCGGCCTGATCCAGGTGAGTTTCCCACAGTTTCCCCCGGCGCACCGACGCCAAAGTCTTCCACGAAATCGTTGTCGAGATAACTGAGATTGGCCAACACAGAACCGAACATCCCTCCTTCTTCCGGATTCGGTGAAACGAGACGTAGGGTGTTGTTGCCATTTTCGTCCAACATATAGACGGCTCCGCTACTGTCTCCACCATTGATGGTGGTCAGTGCATACGGAGCTCCGGCAATGATGCGTACTTTGTTCACATTCCCTAGGTCCCGTAAGCCGACAACGGCGGTGCCCATACGTTCATTGGTAGCAAGAGTTGGGTTCGTTAGGTTGGCCAGTGGGATTAGATCTAGATTCACGACGACAACTTCACCCGTATTTCGATCTGACCCGCCACCGGAAGGGTTGCGCCCAGGAACGCCGACAAGGATGTCATCCTGTCCGTCCAAATCCCAATCTGCTGCCAAGGGCGAGACCGACCAGCCCAAATGGTCGTTTGCAGAACCGCCATTGATTGTTGCTTGGGTAACCCAAGATCCTCCTACTCCGTCTTGATTGCCCCCAAATAAGGGAGGACCTGCAATAGTTCCATTACTGAACAAATAGACCGTTCCGCCGGTGCCTGAGGGTGTATCCGGGCAACCCACCAGCAGGATGTTTTGGGTTGGAGTTTTGAAAATGGAAAGACCTCGACCGAAGCCAAAGGTTGTCAAGGGATCTGGACTAAGGATGGTGTCAAGCAGATCGCCGGTAGCGCTGTCAAAAACTTCCAAGGCAGTGCCATCATTGCCAACCACAAAATCGTAGATACCGTCTCCGGACCAATCTACGTGTCCCACCAGAGTCGTTGGATTGCCCGAGACCGAAATGGAGTTCAGTAGCACCGCACCCAGGGATTGTCCGTCCACAATCTGAGCGAGACCATTGCCTCCGGAATCGGTGAATGCCCAAACGAAATCATCCACCCAGTCGCCGTTGATGTCGCCCACGGTTTTGGGCAACGGGGGTTCGGAATAGGCAATGGTTCCCGAGCTTCCGCCGATCTCAAAGGGTGCGCCTGCTGTGGCCACATCCCAGAGACGGAAACCCCAAAGGCTATTGGCGGCACTTTGATAGACCGTGATCATTTCTCGAACGCCATCTCCATTTAAATCCCCGACATAGGCGGCACCGGGCGTTTCTCCATAATTGGCCAAGTTCCATTGTTGCCAGATCAATCCGGTTTTGCCGTGAAGGATGTAACGGTCTCCATCCTTTGCAGAGAGGTGAACTTCCCATTTGTTGTCTCCATCCAAGTCCAACACAGCGCGGACATCCAGAAAAATGGAATTCAGGGTTGCACCACTATCATCAAAGGACCAGAGCACTGTGGTGAGATCGTTCCCGTCTAGACAATCCACGTGCCCGGGGCTGGTCTGCATGACAAAATCTTGAACCCCATCGTTATTGATGTCCTTGATTCCGGCCAGGGAAGACCGAGGGTCGTTGGGATCTACGACAATGTCGCGGTTTCCAAGCAGGGCATAGGTGATGCTGGAGTAAATTTGCAAATTGGCCACTCCAGGATTGGCGGCATACGGTTGGACTGCGTAAAAATCCTTAGTACTGTCTCCATCGAAGGAGGGAATTGTGCCTAACGGTACGCCAAAACCAGGTAGCCCATCAATTTGAGCCACAATATCGAAGGGCTCGCCCTGAGAGGGGGCTGGTGCGCCAAGGCCTAAACCGGCCAAAATCAAGCACAAAAGGGAGGGGGAGTGGGGGGACATGGTAGGAACGTGCAATTAGTTCACAAGCCTACCACGGATTTTAAAGCAAGATATTCTTCTCTTTGCGAAAGTAAGGCCTCTTGGATCAGGGCCTGATCCTAAAGGAAATTGCTCGCGACGAGATTCGAGGAATATTGCCACCGTCAAAGGCGACAAATGCAATCCAGACTCGTTTTCCTTCCCTGCCGACCAAATCTCCCGGGTTGAAGTTAACGGCATAGAAGGTTGCCCCATCGCTGTCCAAGTTGCGGATCATGCCCGGGCCACCAAACGCATAGATTCCTTTCTTGGATTGTTGATAAACGAAGTCCTCGGTCAGGGGAACCCAGAGTTCATGACTGGCAGTGAACAGGGATGTGGGCCCAGTGCCGGAAACTGAAAGCAAAGGTTGAACTTTGCGGAGTGCATACCAATCAGGAAAATCTACGGCCACGGTCAGAGTGCCTCCGGCGGCAGCGGAGATATATTTTGTGGGCGATGTGGCGAAGGGATCAAGTAAATAACGAACAAGGCGGCCGGAATTCTCACCATTGATAGTGTCGGTTAGGGGGGAACCAATAATTAGCTCGTCCTTTCCGTCACCGTCCAAGTCGCCGACTCGACCCAAAGTCGATCCCCATTCATCACCTTCTCCTTCACCTTGACGGCGAAACATAATGCCGTTGTCCACATTGTTGAAGGTGGTGATCATACCTCTGTCGGCTCCACTCGAACGAATGGTGCCTCCAGTGAAGGAGGATCTGCCCGTGGCTTCTTCACTGCCATCTCCATCCAAATCAGTGACGGTGACATTGCCACCCATGCCGCCACCTGGAGCGTCTCCTGACAACGCAACGGAGGCGCCACCGGAGCTAGTACCTCGAATGACGATTTGTCCGGCGCCGTTGATCGAAGTACCACGAATTTGGCTAGGCACATCAAAACCTGGTTCGCCGACAGCAAGATCCCAAAGGCCGTCGCCGTCCCAATCAAAACGGGATGCAACTGAGGTGCCGCTCAGGTCACCACTGTTTACTCCGTCGTATTGGGGGCCTGACAGTAGGGTACCAGTTGGATTATCGTAGGCGAAGATCCAAGTGGAACCATTGTCGAACAAATTGTTTCTGTCTAAGCCGGGCAGGCCAACGGCAATGTCTGGTTTAGTGTCGCCATTCCAATCGTGAGTAACTGAAATAGCGCTTCCCATTTGTACCGGTGCGCCAAGAACATTGGGAGGGCCTTCCAGGGTGGCAATTAAAGTGCAGGTCTTGCCGCTGTAAATGTAGACCCGTCCTGATTTGGGAGAGTTCCCCACGGTTTCTCCAGGCGCGCCAACGGCAAAATCTTCCACGAAGTCGGTGTCAAAATTCCGCAAATTCGCCAGCACGGCGCCAAACATACCCCCTACTTCTGGATTAGGAGAAACGAGGCGTGTAGGTCCGGTCCACGATCCTTGGCCAAGAACATAAACGGCTCCGCTTTCCACGCCATTGACGTCTTTTGCATACGGAGCTCCGGCCATCACTCGAACTCGATTAATGTGTTTTTCGTCCCTAAGACCGACCACAGACGTGCCCATTCGCTCCTCGGCAGTGAGGTTTGGGTTAGTGAGAATGCTAAGAGGATAAAAATCTGGATCGAGAATGAGGATTTCTCCGGTGTTTTCTGACATGCTGGACGGTGATCGCCCTGGAATCCCAACCACAATGTCATCTCTTCCGTCCTTGTCCCAATCTGCAGCCAAAGGACCTACAGACCAGCCCAAATGGTCGTTTGGAAAGCCACCATTGATGGTCGCTAGAGTTTTCCACGCCCCGCCCACTCCATCTTGATCCCCGCCGTATGTTGGAGGCCCTGCAATAGTTCCATTG
>CAYXFZ010000006.1:30035-41060 GCA_964464385.1 uncultured Planctomycetales bacterium | reverse complement strand
ATGCTGCCTGAGGCGGAGACGGTCTGGATCCACACCCAAGTCGAGATACCACTGGAATCTTTCCTTTTGCCAATAGTCGAACCAAGAAGCCGCGTCCTCAGGCCGACAGAAAAACTCCATTTCCATTTGCTCAAACTCGCGCGTTCGAAAAACAAAATTCCCGGGGGTGATTTCGTTGCGAAAGGACTTGCCAATTTGGGCAATCCCGAAGGGAAGTTTCTTACGGGTCGAAGTCACCACATTGTTGAAGTTGATGAAAATTCCCTGGGCTGTCTCCGGGCGAAGGTAAGCAACGGAACTACTGTCCTGAACCGGCCCAACGAGAGTTTCAAACATCAAATTGAATTGACGCACATCCGTCCAGTCATCCGTGCCACTTACTGGGCACTTGATGCTCTCGACCAAAATCAATTGGCGCAAACCTTCATTGTCGCCCAAGACGGCGGCCAACTTCGCCCGCAATTTCTCGGCCTTTTCCGTTTTTCCCTTTTTTTCGTACTTGGCAATTTTGTTTTCGACCAAATGATCCGCGCGATACCGTTGTTTGCTGGTCTTGTTGTCAATCAGGGGATCGGAAAACCCGCCGACGTGGCCGGAAGCCCGCCAAACATCCGGGGATTGAATGATCGCGGAATCAATTCCAACCACATCCTGGCGAGAATACACCATGCTCTCCCACCAAGCCTCCTTGACGCGTCGTTTGAGCTCAACGCCGAGCGGACCCCAGTCGTAAGTTGATCCCTGCCCACCGTAAATCTCGGAGGCCGGAAAAACGAACCCTCGGCGCTTGCAAAGGGACACGATTTTGTCCATGGAGACGTGGTTTGCAGTGGCCATTGAGGTCGGATTCTAGTCGCGCGACACGGGAACTCCGAATAGAGACACGGGGGATCAGATGGGGTAATACCGTTCTTTGGCGGCAACATCGACCATGGTCCCATCCTCGATCCGGAAGGCGGTCAAACTGCCGCCATAAACACAACCGGTGTCCAATCCCAGAGCAACCATGCGCTCGCCGACAAAGCGTGGGCGGGGCGTGGGGGTGGGCGTGTGCCCATAGAGAACCAAGTCTGGACCATTCCATAATTCACTCCAAAACGGCTGGCCCGCCACATGCGGCAACTGCCGAGTGCGTGTGAGTTCAAAGGGGGTGTTCTCCTCTACGGGCTTGCCGGGGATCAATCCGGCATGAACGACCAGCCAAGGTTGGCCCTCGTGCTCTCCCCGCAAGAAATAGGGGCGATTGCGCAAAAGCGACAAAACAATGCCGGACTCTTCCGGGGGAAAGGGGGTCATCCGCGTGGAGCCATCTCCCCCGAGGTCCTCGGCCTCAAAACCATTCAATTCGGCTTCGGGAGGAAGCCTTTGGATGCGCTCCGCCAGGATGCGCTCGTGGTTTCCAAGCACCATCTCAAAACCAGGTAAGGCGCCAAGTTGCCGGGCGACTCCCACAGGATCCGGCCCACGGTGATAAAGATCCCCTACCGAGATGAATCGGTCACCATCTTGCAATGGAAGCTTTTCAATCAGCAGAGCAAGCTCCGTTGCGCAACCGTGAATGTCTCCGACAACCCAAGTTGACTTCATGCTTGCCCCCCGGCGGCCAGAGGTTTCCATTCCTGCATTACGGAAGCAACCAACTCCGTCAATAATTCTCCGCGCGGATCAAACTGGAGACCAGCGGTAGAGAACAATTCGGGTAACGGGCGAGATCCGCCCAGAGTCAATCCGGAACGCCAGTCGGCCAAGGCGAGTATCGGATCTTGACGATAACGGTTCCATACTTGAAGGGCTCCATTTTGGGCAATGGCGTATTCAATGTAATAAAACGGAACCTCGAACAGGTGCAAGGTGGCCTGCCAGTGATTGGCACGAATCTCTTCTAAACCGCCCCAATCAACGAGCCCTGTAGAAAAACGGTGGCTAAGATCCAGCCAAGCTTGATTGCGTTCCTCCTGGGAATGACCGGGATGGGTGTAAAGCCAATGCTGAAAGGCATCCACTGTGGCCGCTCTCGGGAATATGCCAAGCGATCCCTCCAAGGCATCCAAGCGGGCGCGTTGCGCTTCAGCGGCGGGATAGGAAGCCTGGTAATGCTCACTGGCCATGGCCTCCAATCCCATGGATGCAACTTCCGCAAACTCAAGTGGAGCGTTCCGATAAGCCAAGGGCTCCCGCTCCCGGGCGAGAAGAGCATGAAATGCATGCCCTGTTTCGTGGATCAGGGTTTCGACCCCATCATGCGTCGGCGCCGAGTTGGAAAAGATGAACGGCCAACGGACATCTTCGAAAGTATCCATGAAACCACCCGGACGTTTGCCAGGACGAGTCTCCAAATCAAGCAGGCCTTGAGCCTCCATCCACTCCAGTTCGTCGGCCAATTCAAAATCCACGGCCGCCATGATTTTGGCACAAACCTCCACTTGCTCAGCAGAATCCTGAAAAGGAGAAAAGGGAGGTCGGCCGCAAGGATCCACTCCAAAGTCCCAGGGGCGAAGGGTCTCCAATCCCAAGAGGCTGGCGCGGCGTTCCTGCACTTTGCGAATGGCGGGCATGACTTCTCGTTCCACCGCCTCGTGAAAAGCAAGGCAATCTTCCGGTTCATAATCCAACCGCCCCCATTCCAGATGCTTGAACTCTCGATAGCTGGGGAAACCGGCATTTATTGCCATGGCGTCGCGCAAAGGAAGCATGCGGTCAAATAGATTTTGCAGGGACTCCGTGTCCTGAAGCCGACGATCCCAGCCCAATCTCCAAGTTTCTTCCCGTAAGTCGCGGTCGGTTTCCTGCTGAAACCGGGAAAGATCCTGCAAGGTTAGGGTGTCGCCGCGGAAAAGAACCGTCATGCCACCCGAGATTCGACCGTATTCCACGGCAAGTTCCTCATCTCGGGCCTCCAACTCCACATTTTTTTCTTGGTACAGCCGGACTTGCAATTCCAATTCTCGCACGAAGACATCCCATGAGGAATCCAAGCTGGACCGATGCGAACAGTCCAAAAACTTGTGATCCAATCGGTCACCCACTTTCTTTGCTTCGGGCAAAACCTCCGTTTGCCAAAGCAAATAAGATTTTTCCGCCTCTTCGTCCTCGGTATTGCAGGCGGTAGCCGCATGCAACCGAGAACCCACGCCAGAAATGGCACTCTCCAATTCCGACCAATCCAAAAGCCAGCCCTGTAAATCTTCCAATGAGGCCAGCGAACGCCCCTCCAGTTCTTCGTAGTGGAGGGCGAGGTCCCTCCATGAAGAGGGAGACCATCCCTCGTCAAGTCGACGCCGAGGAGGAAGAGGATGACGGGTGGAACAGGGGGTTGAGGGAATCATTGGGAAGGGAGAGACCCGAGAATCCATTGCATGGAGAACTCGACCGAAGTGGAGTCCTGGGGTGTCACCTCAACTCGAGCAGGAAGGAGGACACCGCCAGTCAATTGGTAATCAGAAAAACGGCAAACCGCGAGGGTACTGCGCAGGGAGGTCACAAGTCCATCTTCCCGCAAATTCAAGACCAAAATTGCGCCGCCTGAATCTGTCAGGACTAGGGTGTCGGGACGAGGGGACTGGGCACGAAAGCCGCCGCCCGCTAGTTTCACGAGCACTTGGGGAAGGCGCGCCGCCTCCTGAAAGGCAAGCCCACTCGGGGCAAAAGCTTCTGCCGGATTGGATCCCAAAGAATCCAAGCGGGCTTGGACCTCGCCGAGAGACTCCCAAAGAGCGATGCCACCATGTCCGGAGAGAAGATGCTCAACCAAAAGGGCGCCCTCTTCCTGGCCGTCGGTGGGCTTAGCCGGCTTGGGATTCGGCTCCCAAATCTCCAATGGGGCAGGCATTTCTCCCTCGAATCGATCGGCGTTGCCGACCAGGAATACGAGCATTTTTTCAGGATCCAAATGCCGACGGCATGCGGCCACGACCTGCTTTGCCGTAAGCGAGCGGAGGGCAAGAAGTTCTTGTTCCGGCGAATTGCGAGGGTAAGCATGAAAGTCCAAGTCTGCGACCATCGCCAGGGCCTCTGCCCGCGTGTCCGTGCGGAAAATTTCAGCATGCAGGAGACGGGCGCGAGCCGATTCCAGTTCGAGGTCGGAAACCCCGTCCTCCAAGAAGGTCCGCAGGATCAGGAGCATCTCCGCAACTGCTTGCGGAGCTGCCGAATGTTCCGTGCCGCACCAACCAAAGAAAAGGCCTTCCTGCGTCCATCCGGGAATCCAATCGGCACCCACCGAATAGGTCAAGCCCAACTCGCGACGAATCCGAGTCACCATGCGGTTGGAAAATCCACTACTTCCAAAAATGGCAGCGCCCAATCGGAGAGCGGGCCAATCGGGATGACTTCGACGCACACCTCCCGCCAAAATTCGGATTTCGGTTTGGCTGGCATCCGGCCGCGGTAGGAGAACCACGCGGACAGCCTGAGGACGAGGAGCTTGGGTGAAGAATTCTTGGGTTGCAACGGGTTGCTCCTCCCAATCCCCGAAGACCTCCTCCAGCAGGGGCTGAATGCCATCCAACTGGATGTCCCCCAACACCGAAATCATGGCCTGACGGCTACCAACCTGGGCGGCATAAAAGGCCTCGACTTGAGCCAGAGTCAGGGCCTTCAATTCGAAAAATTCCGGCCGCCGCACACGCGGATCCTGGCGCCCGTAGAGGGCGCGCCGAGCTTCCCGACTGGCTACTTGGCTAGGGTTGTCATCGCGAACCCGCAACTCCCCCAGCAAGATGCCCCGCTCCAATTCCAATCGGTCGGCCAAGAATCGGGGCCGAATCACCAGGTCTTGAAGAATGCCCAACAGTCGAGGGAAATCCGTGCTCAGCCCGGAAAGGCCAATCTGCGTAGTCATGGCGCCAACATGGACATCCAATTCTGCCCCCAAGAAGGCCAACTCCCGATCCAGTTCCGATCCGGGAAGGGCCTCGGTGCCACCAGAGCGCCAGGTTTGGAAAGTAAGTTCCGCCAAGCCAGTAGCCTCCGTGGGATCGTTCCAAGATCCCACCCGAAGCCGCAACTCCAAACGGATGCCAGGGAAAAGAGGATCGGGCATCACCAGGATCTGAATGCCGTTGGACAACTTGGCATCTTCCGGAATCCGCACCACATCCTCAGGGAAATCTTGGGCTGGAATGGACGCCAAAGTGGGCCGGCTGAGCAAGGGCGCCATTCCAAGGATGGGTGAAGTTGGCGAGAGTGAGGGTGTCCCACAACCCGCCAGGAAAAGAACGCCCAACCCTACGCTCCTCATGGCTTGACCTCTGCCGGGATGGGCCCTACCTGCGCGACAACTCGACGGTTCACCGAAAGGGCTTGGCTTGCTTCCTGCACTTCCGCTGCTTCAAGACTGCGGATTACTTGCACG
Source organism: uncultured Planctomycetales bacterium (assembly GCA_964464385.1). Lineage (GTDB taxonomy): Bacteria > Planctomycetota > UBA1135 > UBA1135 > UBA1135 > CAYXFZ01. The sequence continues at coordinate 35,707 of CAYXFZ010000006.1, read as the reverse complement.
GTCTGAAAAAAACCCAGCCATCCTCCTGGTTCCTCGGCTACCGCCCATGCGAGGGCCTCGGCCAACTCCGCGCGACCCTGAATGCCCTGCAGAAAGGAAATCTCCAGGCGACGGCGCACGCCCGTCATTTCACGAGGGGTGGGTCCTTGCAGGGCAAATTCATTCACCACGGCCTGCAGGGAATCCACGCAAGTTTCCACGGTGGCGTCCGCACGGGGAAGCAGAAGGGCGACCATGAGGTTGGGGTCCAAGGAACCGGGAAAACCGGACCCCCAATCCAACTGGGCGACGAAACGTTGGCGCGTGAGCAATGCATCCGGAACACGGGCAGAAGCACCCTCGAAAAGCAAATCGCCGAGGGCAGCGTGAACCCACCCGGAGCGACCCACCAATGAGGGAATGCGCCACCCCACCAATGCCATGGGGGCGGAATCCCAGGACAAGGACAAAGTGCGGGGACCTGCCGGAGGGGGTTCTTGGGTGCGGCGCTCTCGACCAAGATTCCCTTTGGGTAAATCACCCAAATACTGCTCTGCCAAGTCCAAAACGTCCTCGGCATCCACCCGGCCCACGATGGCCAAAACCATCCGGTCCGCCGTGTAATGCCGTCGCCAAAAGGCCAACATTTCAGGGCGATCCAAGCGTTCCAAGTCTTGGCGGTGCCCGAGGACGGGATCGCGATAAGGGTGGGCGGTAAAAGCAGCGGCAACCAGCGCGTCTAGACCGGCTTCTCTGGGATTGGATTCTGGACCCTCTCTTCGCTCGCCCAGGACAACGTCTCGTTCGGCGTAAAACTCGCGCATCACGGGACCACCAAATTGTTGACGAGCGAGCCAAAACCAAGTTTCCACTTGGTTGCTGGGAAGCGTCACCCAGTAATCGGTGGAATCAACATCGGTAGCGGCATTCTGATTCAGTCCACCCACCATCTCCACAGCGCGATCAAAAGATCCGGGATCGCCCAAGGCAACGGCGCGACGATCCAAGGCAAGAAAACGGTCCCGTAAGTCCTCAAGATCACTCTCCTCCCATTCTCCAGGGGGTGATTGCAAAGCTCGCTCATAGGCACCCCATGCCTCATCAGCGCGAGCCATGGCCTCGCGCTCCCGAGGCCAGTATCGTGACCCGAAATGGGCCGAGCCCTTGAATGCCATGTGTTCGGCAAAATGGGCTAGGCCGGATTGCCCCAAGGGCTCGTCGATCGCCCCCACTTGGACATGGACATGGAATGCGACCACGGGGGCCTCACCGAAAGGCAAAACGATGACCCGCAGGCCGTTGTCCAACTGAAGATCACGGATCTCCTCCGCCAAAGATGAAAAACTCTCTTGCAAGACGACAAGGAGAAAGGAGGAGAGCAACGTTTATCGCTTGGATTCCGCTGGAGAATCCAGTTCGGGACGATTGGGTCTGGACATCAATTCACGCACGGCATCCTGAGGGTCGCGACCCTCGAACAAGATGGCGTGCACTTGGTTCGTAATGGGAAGGTCCACTGCTGCTTCGTGGGCGGCGGCGTGCAGAGCTTGACAGGTCCAAACGCCTTCGGCCACCTTTTCGCTGGAGGAACGAATAGCTTCCAAGGATTCACCGGCCCCAATTCGTTCCCCCAGAGAACGATTACGGCTGTGTTTGGAGTAACAAGTCACCATCAAATCCCCTGCCCCAGAGAGGCCAAAAAACGTGTCCCGTGCAGCACCGTGAGAAGTGCCAAAGCGGGCCATCTCCATCAAGCCGCGGGACACGAGGGCCGCCTTGGCGTTGTCACCCAACTGCAATCCGTCGGCAATGCCGGCGGCCAGAGCAATGACATTTTTGAGAGCACCCCCGTATTCCACACCAGCGACATCTTGACTGGTGTATATCCGCAAGGAGTCGCCTGAGAAAAGACCCGAAAAATGTTCGGAAAGAGATGCGTCTTCGGCAGCAATGACCACCGAAGTGGCGGCACCCCGGCCCACCTCTTCGGCATGGGATGGTCCAGAAAGGACGGCCACGCCAGCCCGGGCAGAAGCGGCCTCAGTCAATATTTGGGTGGGACGACGGAGAGTCTCCAACTCCAGCCCTTTGGAGGCAGAACACGCGGGCAGGTCGGCCAAGCCCCCGGAAAAAGATTCGGCCACAGACCGGACAAATTGCGTCGGCACTACGGATACATATTCCTCCGCATCCGCGAGGGCCCCAGAAATGGAGGAAGTCCAGCGGATGCCTGCTGGGATCGAGATTCCGGGCAGGAATTTTGGATTCTGGAGGGTTCGAGCCACATGGTCCGCATAGGTGGCATCCACACTCCAAACTGTGACGTCGCGGCCAGCTCGATGAATGGCTAGGGCCAAGGCCGTTCCCCAGCCACCGTCTCCCAGCACAAGAGTGCGGCCACTCACAAACCCTCCTCACCAATTTTTCGTTCTTGGCCGCGTAAGATGCGGCCCAAGTTGGAGCGGTGGGTCCAAAGAGTCAAAACGGCTGCCACAATGGCCCAATTTAGAATCCAGGGTCCATTGAGTGCAGTCGGCAGAAGCCAGACCAGGGGAACAAGGGCCAGGACAAAGGCAATCGAGGCCGCAGACATCATCTTGGTCCTTTTTCGAACGCCAACGAACAGGAAACCCGCCCCTAAAAAAGCATACGGGTGAAGGATAAAGAAACCGCCTGCCAGGGTGGCCACCCCCTTGCCCCCACGAAAACCATGCCAGAGTGGAAAAACGTGGCCCAACCAGGCTCCCGCAGCGGCAGCAATGGCGGAATCCAATCCCGATGAGGCTGCAAAAAAGAGGGTGGGCAGCCCTCCTTTGAGCATGTCCAGCAAGAAAACTTGAATGCCCGCCCGAGGTCCCAGGGCCCTGCTGGCGTTGGTCGCCCCAAGATTTCCGCTACCAATTTCACGTAGATTAAGGCCCTTTCGGCGGGCCAAGAGGAGGGAAAACGACACAGATCCGAGGAGATAGCCTGTCAGGGCAACACACGCCAGTAACAAGAGTTCCATGCCGGAAGGATAACCGAATCGGAAAAATCCTTGACCTTGAGCGCGCGGCCGTTATGAAAAGCACAAGAAGGGCTCCGCAGCCCCCCGACCCATGACCTACGTCATCTCTGAACCTTGTGTCAACACCAAAGATAGTGCCTGTGTGGACGTCTGCCCGGTGGAGTGCATCTACGAATCCGAGCCCCAACCTGGGACTCTCAACCTGCCTATGTTCATCCATCCGGATGAGTGCATCGATTGTGGCGCCTGTGAGCCAGAGTGCCCGGTCGAGGCCATCACTACGGAAGATGACCTACCCGAGGCTTGGTCCGCGTTTCTACAGGCCAATGCAGATCTGGCCACGGAACACGACGGCTAGCCCTGCGTTGGTTTCCTTCGTCGCTGGTCAAAAAAAAACGGGCTGAGTCCGAAGACTCAACCCGTTCTGCTTTGGAGCGGCCGATGGGATTTGAACCCACGACATCAACCTTGGCAAGGTTGAGCTCTACCACTGAGCTACGGCCGCAGAATCGGCGAAAGATAGCCGCCGCTGGGAGGACTGTCAATTCACAGTGAGGGGGCGTCGGTTTGGGGCTCGGCAAGAGGAACCCCGTCCTGGTCCGCGACATCGAAGACTTCCAAGGCACGAGTTCGAACCAATTGGATCACTTCTTCCAATGTCCGCTCTTCGGTCAATAATATTTGCCCGCCCGCCATCCGTCCGTGGCCACCGCAAGAGCCATCCTCGCCAACGATGTAGCGCAGGGCCGGGTAGGCATCTGCAGCCGGCATGTCGGTGCGCACCGACAATTGGTAACGGCCGTCACAGGCCCCTCCGGCCAAAGACCACTGTTGACCCTCTAAGCGGACAAACCAATCGGCGACTTCGGCCACCATCTCAGGGCTGGGGACTTCGCCCATGAGTGCCAACAGGAGCGAACCGTGGCATTGGCAAGCTTCCAGAGCTACGGCCATGGCCCGGAAATAGTCCCGCGGCAATTCCGGATGGTCAATGGAAGCAATGAGCCGCAAGTCGGCCAAACCGTGCAGGGTGTGATAGGAAGCCTCGTCCTCCGGAGTCGCGTCCCGGAGCAAATCGTTGGTGTCGTAGCGAACGCCGCAAAACAATGCAGTGGCGACCCGTTGATCGGGCTCGCAATCAAATTCTTGGAGGAGATGGTGCACCATCGTGGAAGTGGATCCATAGTCCGCATCAATCCACACGAACGGTGCAGGAGTTGGATCATCCTCATCCGTCGGCGGGTGGTGGTGATCCACGACGCCAAGGAGAGGGAGCGCACCGGGTGGTTGGACATGGGTAAAGCCCGGCTGAGCATCCACCAGGAAAACGCCCACATAACGATCAGGGTCCACACCACCCTTGGGCAGAGAGCGAATGTCCAAGAGATCCCGCATGGCCACGTTTTCGGCGCGCCGAATTCGACCTTCCAAGACAAGGTCGGACTCCAAACCAAATTTCTTCTCTAGCAAGAAACGCAAACCGGCCAGAGCACCCAAACCATCTGGATCCGGATGGCGGTGAGTGCAAAGCACAAGCCGACCCTCTTTGGGAAGGGCCTTACGGAGTTCGTCTGCGGGAGGATGCCTCATTGCAGTCCTTGCGCCTCCAGGGCCCGCTGGGCCTCCTGAAGAGCCTCTCCAGGATACGCCGGAGCCATGGCAAGGACGCGAAGGGCCTCTCGGGGAAGGTACTCGCGAATCAGAGCAAAATCCACCGTTCCCTCGCCGGGGGCAAGACGATCTCGACCCAAAGCGAAATCTTGCAGAGACGCCCCAGCCAAGGAGGAGGGGGCAACCTCCAACCAATCCCCGACGGGCTCCAATCCCAACCAGGCCCGCGCTTCGACAGCGCCAACGTCGTACCAAAGCCCCAGCTTGGCCCGCGGGAGTTCGGCGCAAATCGTGCGAAAGGTTTGCGGCGTCAGCAAACTGGCAGGATTGGCTGAGGGTGCCAAGGCACAGCCAATGCCGGACAATTCCGACAAGATCCCGTGCAGAGATCGGCATAGGTTTTCTAACTGGGCATCCCCAACCTCGCGACCGAGAGGAGCCAAGGACTCCAGGGCCTCATCTCCTTCTTGAGCGTCCCCAGCCTGCATCCGGGCCAAAAGACGACGGCCTCGTTCGGCCCCATCCCCCTCGCCGCAACCCGGATCCAAAAGAACGAGGTCCGAGCCCATTTCCTGGAGAAAGGGGCGCTGGGCAAGGGCTGCCCCCAGGCCCAAGTGAGCGATCTTGGGGTCGGATGCGGACCATGCCGGGAGATCCAAGAGGGAATCCGGCGGGGGAAGAAGGGTGGAGGCTGCCACTCCCCAACCCAGTTCCTGGCGAGTCAGGATCAGGCCCTCGGTGCGCAAAGGAGGGTCTCCAGGTAGGTGAGCAAGGCCAAAAAAGCCCAAATCTGCAGCAGAAAGCAGTTGAGCCGAGGCCAAAGTTGGCCTGGCACCAAACCAGCCTGAGGCAAGAAGCATGGGATTGAGGCAGAAAAGTTCCCGCCGAGGATTCCATTATTCCGTAGTCTGGTGGGAATTCCCAATCCGGGATAACCCTTCAACTCCGATAAAATGACTCTTCGCCTTCTGACTCTCCTTCTTCTTCTGGCCAGCCCTTCCCTGGCCCAAAATGGCCCCGATTGTCCTCTGGGCAAGGGTAGCCCAAGCTGCCAGGCTGGCCCTGAGGGTCCCCA
>CAYXFZ010000006.1:22521-29935 GCA_964464385.1 uncultured Planctomycetales bacterium | reverse complement strand
GTGCCAAGTGTGATCGCGCCCAATGCGCCAAGGGCAAGGGTGGCCCAAGCTGCCAAGCTGGCCCTGAGGGTCCCCAATGCGACCGTGGTGGGGATTGCCCCGCTGGCAAAGGTGGTGCCAAGTGCAAAAGGAGCCCGAGTTGCAGCAAGTCCTCCGCTGGCAAAGGCGCTTGCGGCAAAAGCGCCCCTTCCTTCGGCAAGAAAGCAAACTTAAAAGGCAATCCATTCCCTTTGAGCAAAGGTGGGTCCGGTAGCTCCTGGAAAGGGAACGACTGCGGTTCCTGGAAGGGAACGTTCGGCCCGAGTCAGGGCAAGAGCAAAAGCAAAGGCAAGAGTCGTAACTTTTCCTTCTCCTTTGGTGGCCCCGATGGTGACGGCTCCCACGGCAAAATGCCCTTCCTGGATGGCGACGTGGTGGTGGACATAAACATTGACATGGAAAACATGCCCGAAGGAATGCTCGGCATGATGAAGGGCATGATGGGTGAAGGAAACTTCCCCGAAGACGCTCGGATCCACGCTTTTTCCATTGGCGATCTTGATGGTCATGACTCTCGAATTCACAACGACCACGAATCACGAGGCGGTGACGAAGATTTCTTCGGCACTCTCATGAGAATCACTGGCGGCGAAGATTTTGAAAGACTTCCAAAAGGTGTCCGCGAACATGTCCGAGACAACCTCCCCGAAGGCATTCGCGAGCACATCGAATCTGCGATGGAAAGTGGCGAGTTCCCCAAAGGCATGAGAATTCGCGCCTTGTCCTTCGGTGATGGCGAGGGTGAAGCTCCCTTCAAAATGCCCTTCTTTGGCAACGACGTGGACATTGACTTTGACATGGAGAACATGCGTGAGCGGTTCGGCCGCTCCATCAGTGACCTAGAGGAAAACGGGAGCATCCGCAGCCTCCCGATGGTGAATATTCAGAAGATTCGCCACCGCTACAGCGACGAGGGCGAGGAGGATGAAAATGATGAATGGGATGAGAAAGACGAATGGTATGAAGAAAACGACGAGTTGCAAGACCTGGAACGTCGCATCCATGAGTTGGAACTGGAAATCCGCATGATGGAACTGGAATTGGAACGAGCTGAACTGGAATTGCAGCTTGCCCATACCCATCGCCAACTTGAAGAGGTCGAGAACTGATCCCGACTCTCTGCAAACCGGGCTGCTGACCTTGGTCCGCAGCCCGGTTTCTTTTTCGGCCTAGACGGAGGGGTTTTCCCTAAACCCGGACGGAGCCCTCGGGGGGCTGGACCGTAGCGCGATCCCGCAAGACGGGGGCCACTTCCTCGGCCAAAAACTCATCCACTTGTTGCGGGGCGCGGCCGATGAATCGGCGCGGATCCACCAATTCGTCCAAACTGGCATGAATGGCGGCAAAGGCAGGATCGGCGCCGATGCGCTCGAGCAAATCGTTTTCGCCATCCCCCGTCTTTAGTCGGCTGGCAGACTCTTGGCTGTGGACCCGAAGGCGTTCATGCAAATCTTGGCGATCGCCGCCGGCCCGCACCGCGGCCATGAGCACACTTTCCGTAGCCAGGAATGGAATCTCGCGACGAAGATTGGCGTCAATCACCCGTGGGTATGGCACCAAACCAGAGCACACATCCTCCAGCAGAATCAAAATGGCATCGGCGGCCAGGAAGGACTCGGCAATGGAAATACGCCGGTTTGCGGAATCATCCAAGGTCCGCTCCAACCATTGGTTGGCAGCCGTTTGCAAGGCGTTGGGCGCCAAGTTCATGAGGTAGCGCGACAGGGCACCGATGCGCTCGGAGCGCATGGGGTTGCGCTTGTAGGGCATTGCAGAGGAACCAATTTGGCGACTGCCGAAGGGTTCTTCCAGTTCGCGACGATTGGCCATGAGACGTAAATCTACGCCGAACTTGGAGGCCGAGGCGCCCACTCCGGCCAAGACATTCAAGACCAGGGCATCCCACTTACGCGGATAGGTTTGCCCACAGACGGCCACCGTGCGGGAAAATCCCATGCGCTCAGCAACCATGCGATCCAGTTGCCGGGTTTTCTCGTGATCTCCGTCAAACAATTGCAAAAAGGAAGCTTGGGTACCGGTCGTGCCCTTGACGCCACGGAAGGGCAAGCGCTCCTGCAAGGCCTCAAGTTGTTCCAAATCCATGAGGAGATCTTGCAACCACAACGAAGCTCGTTTGCCCAAGGTGGTGGGCTGGGCCGGTTGGAAATGAGTGAAACCAAGGATCGGAAGGTCACGCTGTTCACGGCAAAAATCTCGCAAGCTACGGATCACGGCAACCAGGCGGGCCCGGATCAAGGACATGCCCTCTTGCATCACAACCAAGTCGGCACCATCGGCCACGAAACAGGAGGTGGCCCCCCAATGCAAGATTCCCTTGGCCACTGGGGCCTTCTCGCCGAAGGCATGCACATGGGCCATGACATCGTGTCGCAGTTCCCCTTCCAGCTCCGCGATCCGCTCAAAGTCAATGTCGTCGCGGGCCTCACGCAAGGCCTGGATCTGGTCGTTTCGAATCTTGAGGCCCAGTTCTTGCTGACACTCGGCCAAGGTAATCCAAAGGTCTCGCCAGATCAAAGCCCGACGACGAGCGGAGAAGACCTCCATCATGGCACCACTGGCATAGCGGGAGGCCAAAGGAGAGGAGTAGCTGGAATGATCGTCGTTCACGAGAAAGGCAAGGGCAGAGGATCCAAGGGCAAGGACCAAACACTCCAACTCAGGATAGCGGCAAGGAGGGCCAGACCCACAACGAGCCCACGCAGGAAGGGAAAGCGGTCCTCGGAAAACCAACGCACGGCCAAAATCGCACCAACGCCTCCCAGCAGGTCGGTACCCAAATCCCGCAAATCGGAGGAACGGGCAGCAAGACTCATTTGATGCCATTCGTCGGCATACCCGACGGTTGCCACCAACACCAAGCATCCGACCCAAGCGACCCGGCGAGTTGCCGAGGTTGGCCCATGGAGGAGTAGAAAGCCTGCTGCCAGCAGGCCATAAAGCGGGGCGTGCCCAGACTGCCAAAAGAGAGCCCAAAATTCATTGGGTTCATGCGGAGAGGGCTCCCAAGTAGACACCCAATAAACAATCCCCAAAGTCGTGGCAAAAACCAAGAAGCGTAGCCACAACGGGAGCGAAGCGAGTCTTTGAAAGAGAGAGCCGGACGAAATCATGCGAGCTCCAACAAGAGAGAGAGGTCCAGTGCCGGGGAAGAGTGGGTCAACGCGCCCACGGAAACCCGGTCCAGGGAAAGCCGGGCAAGAGCGGCAATGTTTTGGGCGTCAATGCCCCCGCTCGCCTCCAACACCGCTTCTGGAAAACGGGCCCGAAGACGCTCGGCCATGGGGCCCAAATCCTCAATTGAAAAATTATCCAGCAACACAAATGACGCGCCCAACTCCAGGGCAGTCTCTGCTTCGGTTTCGGTTTGGGCTTCCACGCCGACCACCCGCCCACCGGAATCTTGCACTGCGCGACGCACGGCATCCTCAATAGAGAGACCGGAAAGGGCCAAGTGGTTTTCCTTGATCAAAATTTGATCTTCGAGATTCCGCCGGTGGTTGACTCCCCCACCTGCGAGGACGGCAGCCTTCTGGGCATCTCGAAGCCCGGGGATGGTCTTGCGGGTGTCCAACACCCGCACCGGAGAGGCCAAGGCCACAAATCGTGCCGTTTGGGTAGCAACTCCAGAAAGCTGTTGCAGAAAATTGAGGGCCGTGCGTTCGGCCGCGAGCATTCCACGGGCGCTCCCCAACAAGGAGAGAACAAGATCCTCCGGCTGCAGAGAATCCCCGTCCTGAACATGCCAATCCAAGGAAACCGCCGGATCCAGGGCAAGAAATGCCTGCTCGGCAAAGGAACAGCCGGCGAGGACCCCAACTCCACGAGCAATCAGGCGACCACGAGCCCGAGCATCTTTCGGCACCAGGAGGAGGGAGGTCTCATCCTGGAAGGCGCGATCCTCCTGGAGGGCTTCGCACAGCATTGGGGACATGTTGGAGGGGGACTCCACCCGGCTCATCGGTCCATTCTATCGGCGCCCACAGGATGCCGTCGGCGGCATACCAAGCCTGAATTTGGGCGGCGGAAGATTCACCAAAGCCGGGGAGAAGCGAAAGCCGGCGGGCGGTCAGGGGCAAACCCAAGAAGGGCCGATTCCGGACCAAGGAAAGGGCACGAGCAGGCCCCAAGCCCGGCAGGAGGGTCAGCTCTCCTCGACCAGCGGTTTCCAAATCGGGCAAATACGGAGATAGGTTGGACCAAGCCAACTCAAAACTCGGTTGCCGCGGAAACCAAACTGCCCACTCTCCCCGAACGGCAGCAAAAAGAAAGACGACGGCGACCACGCGCACGCGAAAACGGGTGGAAAACCCTGCCCTCATATCCGGAAGACGGTTGGGCCGAGGGCCTGTGACCCAAGATCTTAGGCCATGGCTTGCATTTCTTCGTACTGTTCCCGCATCAAACCATCCAGGGCTCGATCCACATCATGACTGGAGTGGATTTCCATTTCTTCGACTCCACCCTCCGGTCGGCGGGCAAAAAACAAGGGTGTTTCCACGCTACAAAACAAACTCGCGCACAAACCATGGCGACCATGAAACAGAATCGGGTCGCCATCTCCCCAGGCCATCACTGGAGGACGAAGGCGGGCGGCCCCATCAAAGAATCGAAGAAGGTGGGATCTGCCTGGGTTTTCGGCCAGAGACGCGGTCGAAAAAGGACGGAGAGGAAGCTCCAAGGTCAACTGAGGCCGCGGATCCTCCACCTTCCCGTGCACTTCCAGACCATGCACACGCAAGGGCAATGTGTCCGCCAAGAGGGCGAGACCCGCACGATCGTCGTCTGCAAGATCCGAGACAACCAGCAACAATCGGGCCTGTTCCGGATGGGGAACCTGGCGCGCCCACTTGCTGGAATCCTGCCGAAAAGAGGCCAGTTCGGCCGCCAATTTCTGCAAGGGAGGAGGATGACCGGATTTAGCGACCCGGACGACCACCAATCGTCCTAGGGGATCCAAGGCCAACCAAGGCTCTTTGGAAGAAGAAGTCGTCCGACCAAGAGGACGGAGACCGGGTTCCAATCGCTCTGGCTTGGCCATCAGCCAGGACCGCAATGCATTAGCGGACCAAATGGGGACAGGCGGGGTCTTCATCCGAGTTGTTCTGAGGCTCCCGAGGGCAAGCCGCGGGCAGATCCATGAGTTTGGCAGATCTCGTCAGGGGATTCCAGGAAAGCGCAAATCGCGAGGGCCAAAGCGTCGCTTTCGTCCAGAGAAGAAAAATCCTCCTCGCAACCTAGATGAGCGGCCACCATGCGGGCCAGCATTTCCTTGCTGGCTTGACCGTGGCCACCCACGCGGCGTTTGACTCGGGCCGGAGGAACTTCACGCAGGGCAAGCCCCGCTTGCTGGGCCGCCAACAGGACGACCCCGCGGGCCTCGCCGAGGCGCAGGGCAGAGCTGGCATTAAGGCCAAAAAAGGCGGATTCCACCACGACCAGATCGGGTTGCTGTTCTTGGAGCACCGCCGAAATCCCCTCATGAAGCCGGGCCAGACGGGCGGGAATGGGAGAACGGGCACCCAATTCCAGGACACCGGAGGCCAGGCGTTGCAGCGAAGAAGGGGGTCCGGCCACTACCCCCCAGCCGGAAAACCGAGTGCCGGGGTCCACGCCCAGGATGCGACGCATCTCCATGTCAAAGATGCTATCTCGTATTCTGTGGCAGTGAAAGACTTCTCCGCAGTCGTGGTTGCGGCAGGCCGCGGCCAGCGCCTCGGGCGGGGCAACAAATCGCTTTTATCTCTTGCGGGAGAGCCATTGCTAGCCCATACCCTGCGGGCCCTCCGCCAGGCGGACTCGGTAGCCGAATTGGTCCTGGTCATGAATCCGGAGGATTTGGAGGCTTTGGACCAACAGTGGGATCAATCACCCCAGGATTTGGGGGCCGATCACGTGGTCGCCGGTGGCAAAGAACGATGGCAATCCAGTCTGCAGGGTTGTGCGGCAACCAATCCTGACCATCCCTATGTCCTGGTTCAGGATGCCGCCCGTCCCCTGACCTGGCCCTCCCTTTTGGAGGAGGTCGCTGCCGCTGTCCGCCAGCATGGGGCCGCCATTGCCGCCAAACCGCTGACGGATTCGCTCAAACAAGAGGGCGAGAAGGGTTGGATTGGCGAGTCTTTGGAGCGGCAACATCTTTGGCGCGCCCAGACCCCCCAAGGTGCGCGCCGCGACCGGCTCCTGGCCGCTTTTGAACATTGGCCCGCTGATGCTCCCTCACCCACGGACGAAGCCAGCCTCTTATTGGCCGCCGGTCATAAAGTTGCCCTAGTCCTAGCCACTTCTCCCAACTTCAAGGTCACGCATGAGGCGGACTTGGAACTCGCGGCCGCGGTCCTTCAATCCCGCACGACCCCTCTTTCATGATTGCTCCTCTTCGCATCGGACTGGGTTGGGATCGCCACCGCTTGCAGCCCGGCCTTCCCTGCCGGCTCGCCGGTGTGGATTTAGAATGCCCGGTGGGCCCAATCGCCCATTCCGACGGCGACGCCGTCCTGCATGCCTTAACCGATGCCCTCTTAGGTGCCGCGGGCCTGGATGATCTGGGCACTTTATTCTCGGATCAAGATCCGCGCTGGAAGGATGCCTCCTCCGATCAATTTTTAGAGGAGGCCCTGCGACTTTTGGCCGATGCCGACCTCTTCCCGGCCTCGGTGGACCTCGTTGTGATCTGCGACCAACCTCGCATTGGCCCCCATCGAACCGTTTTGCGCGAGAATTTGGCGCAGTTGCTGAATCTCCCTTTGGATCGAGTCAATCTAAAAGGGAAGAGTACCGAAGGGGGAGGCGCCGATTGCATCGAAGTGCAGGCGGTTGCTTTGGTCGGCTGATCAATCCCGGCTCTGCAGGGCCCAAAAGCCGGCGTACGCACCCTCTTTGGCCACCAATTCTGCGTGCTTCCCGGACTCCACGATCTTGCCTTGATCCAAAACCAGAATACGGTCCGCGGAGCGCACGGTGGAAAGACGGTGTGCAATGACCAACACGGTTCGCCCCACCATCAATTGATCCAGAGCCTTTTGGACATGAAGCTCGGATTCGGAATCCAGCGCACTGGTGGCCTCGTCCAAAAGAAGAAGATCCGCATCCTTGAGGACAGCACGAGCAATCGTCACCCGTTGGGCCTGACCCCCCGAGAGGCGCGTGCCGCTCTCGCCCACGGGAGTGTCCAGGCCCTCGGGAAGTTGGCGAATGAAGTGTTCCAATCCTGCAGCCTGACAGGCTCGTTCGACTTCCTCGTCGGTGGCGCCGGGTCGGCCGTAGCGGACATTTTCACGCAAGGTCGTTTGAAACAAGAAGGCACGCTGACTGACCAGGGCCAAACGATCGATCCAATCCGCGTGTCGGAGATCCC